>NZ_PYIA01000110.1:0-1833 GCF_013265645.1 Sphingopyxis sp. BSNA05
CCCCGACCCACAGATCTTCGTTGCCGGCACCGGTCACCGGTTCGTCGATCAGTGGCTCTTCAACCGGTTCGGGATTTTCCTTTATCTCAATCGGTGTGGACGCGAAAGGATCGGCGACATATTTCTTCGGAGTTACTTCCTGCTCGATAATATCCTGGACCGGATCGAAGGCCGGCAGGCCATCGGCGCCGGGCAAAGGCACGCAGCTCGACGGATCAATGATCACACAGCCGTTGATCGTCGATCCGGCATCAAAACCGATCACGATATCGGTCGCCGGGATCGTATCCACCCCGGTGATCCCGCCAACAATGCCGTTGATGACGATATTGGCAGTGCCTGTAGACGGTCCCGCTATGGACAGGGTCCCCGCGGTGAAGCCGCGACGTTCTGCGTAATCAGTGGTGCCGGTGCCGGTGTTCTGGATCAGCAGATTGTCAGTAACGGTCATCAGGATATTGTCCGCCCGGATCAGGCCATCGGCGAGATCGATGCCGTCGTTATCGGCCAGCCGCAGTTCGATATCGGCGGCCCCGAGACCGGCGATATCGGCCAGCGCCTGGCTGGTCATCGCATAGACATTGAGCGCGGTGACCGAAAGGTTGCCGCTACCGGCAAATTCGCCGTTGGCATTGGTCATCTGGATGGTGCCGCCGGCGGCGTCGACAAACAGGTCCTGATCGGCAACCAGATTGAGCGCTGAGTCGGCATTGCCGTTGGTGAAGTCGAGAAGACCGACAACCGTGATGGACTGTCCGGAGACCAGATTGAGGCTGTTCGCCAGGCCGATATTGGCCGATTGCGGCCCGCTGACATTGTCGCCGACTACCACGTTCAGGTTCTGGATCACCATATCGAAACCGCCTATCGAGGTCGGCACGACGGTGAGGGTGAGATCGCCACCGGAATGGATGCGGCTGAATTCATCATTCTTGAGCGAGAAGCTGCCGGTGAGATCGGTTCCGTCGCCCAGCACCATCTGCGTCGTGCCGTCGCTGAATATCTGGATGTCGCCGGTCAGGTCGGTCTGCCCGAGATTGCCGGTTGAACCGATCTCCATGTCGGCGCTGACCGTCCGGATGTTGCTGCCGACGGCGCTTGCCTGAATGTCGATCAGCCCGCCCGCGGTCAGTTGCAGGTCATTGGCCGCGCTCACCTGGCTGTTGATCAGGATATCCTCGACGGCGGCAATCGTGATGTCGCCACCGGTTGATATTACGCCCGGCGTCGCGACGGAGCCGCCACTCATGCCTGCCAGATCGCTAATCGTCGCCGATCCGCCTGCGGCAATCACGATATCGCCGGTGGCCGCGGCCTGCTGGACATCGATATTGGCGGCCGAGGACAGGCCGATGTCGCCGTCGGTTGCTTCGGCGGCAACGCTCATGTCCTGCTGGGTGATGATCGAAACAGCTGTACCCGATGCGGTCAGCAGGTTGGTCACATCGACATTGTTGGTGACATTGACCAGACCATCAAGGGCGGTGAGGCCGATATCATTGCCGGAGACATTGTCCATGGTGATGCCATTGTCGGCGGATATGGCCACCTGGCCGGTACCGCTCTGGTCCGCATTGACCTCGTCGGCCACAAAGCTGCCTTGCGTCGACACGTCGATGCTGGCGCCGCTGTTCACCGATCCCACGGTCACGTCGCTGGCATTATTGGCGACAATGCCGACATTCCCGCCACCGGTGATGGTGTCGAGCGTGATCGCGTCGCCCGATTCGATCGCCACAGCGCCGGCGGAATCGATATCGCTACCGGTGATACCACCGCCGGCGTTGAGCGCCATGTCGCCGCTGCTGGCCGCGCTGGTGAAGCTGATATTGC
>NZ_PYIA01000111.1:0-5331 GCF_013265645.1 Sphingopyxis sp. BSNA05
TTTACTCCGCCGTTGACAATCGCCAAGCCATATTGAAAAAGAAACGTCCGACTATCCCTTCCATAAAGGCAATAGGCACAAACACTGCCAACGTGGCAAATGTCCCGGCAAGCACCGCCAATGCGACCCGCTTGGTTGCTATTGGTGCGGCCTCCATTGGATCAGCACCTTCATCGACATCGCTTTGCACGGCTTCAACAACGACGATAGCGTCATCAACAAGCAATCCAATCGCGACCGTCAGCGCCAATAATGTCATGAAATTAAGCGTAAAATCGAAGGCAGCAAAGGCAGCGAACGTGGCAATAACGGAAGTCGGGATGGCCAGCATAACGATAAAAGTTGCCCGCCAGCTGAGCAGAAAAAAGAACGTGACAAAAACAACCAATACCACCGCGATCATCAAATCAAACAGGACATCACCAATGGCCGATTCGATAAATCTCGCGGTCTCTCTCGTGACAACAATTTCAACTCCGCTCGGTAGCTGGCCCTTGATTTGCTCTATCTCCGCTTTGATTGCCCTGGTCATTGCAACCGTATTACTTCCAGATTGCTTGCGAACCTCAAGGACAACTCCAGGGCGACCATTCAACTGGGCATAGCTGGTTTCATCCTCGACCGAGTCTTCCACGCGCCCGATATCGCGGACCCGTGTGACCTGTCCGTTGGGCCGATAAGCTACCGCGAGATTGCCAAATTCCGAGGCTGTATTGGCTTCCGCCAATGTTCTGGTTCCATATTGCTTACTGCGACCATCAATCTCAAGACGGCCGCCCGGCAACTCGGCATTTTCGTTTCTCAATGCCGTTATAACATTATCCGCACTAACGGCGCTCGAACGCATCTTTGCAGGATCAAGCCAGACCCGCATTTCTCTTTCCCGCCCACCTACAATTGAGATAGAACCTACACCGCGAATACGCTGAAGCCTCTCTTTAACGACCTCATCTGCAAAGACTGTAAGTTCTCGGACCGGCGCATCTCCTGCTATCAGCAGCGACAATATCGGCGCTGCGTCCGGATCAAGCTTTTCGACAATAGGCGCGTCCGATTCTTCCGGCAAATTGCTTAATATGCTGGCCACCCGGTCCCTGACATCCTGAGCCTTCACATCGGCATCTTCCGACAACTCAAACTCCAACACCACCTGACTGACGCCTTCGGCGCTGACTGAGCGCATTTGCCGAATGCCCGAAACGCTGTTGACCTCTTCCTCGATAACGTCGGTTATTTCAGTCTCAATCGTATCTGGAGACGCACCGGGCAAAGTCGTTGTTATCGAAACATAAGGAAATTCGATTTTGGGGAACAGATCAACACCTAATCTCCCAAAACTCAACAGGCCCAGAACGACTAGCGAAGCAATCACCATTGTCGCGAAAACGGGACGCCGGATCGAGACATCAGAAATCCACATCAGCTTACCGTGCAGACTTTCTTTGCTTGCGCTCTACTTTTTGCCCATCGCGCAAAGTGGATGGTGGGTTTTGGATGATTTTTCGCCGCTCTGAACGCCTTGGGTGACCTTGACCCGTTCGAAATCTATGCTTTCGACCTTTACATCCCTTTGGCGTGCAATACCATTCTCGAACAGGAATATATATGCGGCCGCGCTATCACCTTTGACAGCCGATTTAGGAAGAATAATTGCAGATTCTGGCGGCGTCTCGATTAGCGCCCGCACACCAAGTCCGCTACTGATCCGATAGTTCGGGTTTCTTATCAGGCAATCGCAATTCGACCGTCCGGGATTCCGGGTCAACCCGGTCATTGATGATGAACACAAAGCTGTCGAAAGGCTCATCAAAGCCATCAATATAAACCTTTGCCTTCTGGTTGAGCTTGAAATCATCAACCCGGGCCTGCGGAGCACTGACGATTGCTGCTACTATTTCTAATTCCTGTAGTTGCAAGGCTGCGGATTGTTCACCCATCGAAAAGCGATTGTTGAGATAGGACCCCTCGTCGACCAATCTGGCTGTAACGACGCCGTTATATGGAGCGCGGGCAACAGTATCGCGCAGCGCTTGTTTGGCCGTGGCCAGTAGCGATTGCGATTGAGAAACCTGCGCTTTCGCGACGATCAAGTCTGTTTCAACCCTTTCGACCTGTGCTTTCGATACAAAACCTCGCGGGGCAAGCGCAATTACGCGGTCATATTGGCGCTGGGCCTGTGTCGCCTGTGCTTCCGTCAGGCGTAGCGCCGCTGATGCTTCCGCGACGCGTCTTTTATAATCTGCTTGCCTGATCTGGAACAGCGCTTGGCCCTTCTTCACCCGGTCACCGACCGTCACAAACATGGTTTCGAGCGGTCCTTCGACGAGAGCGCCAATTGCGCTGCTTTGCTTGGCCGCAATCGTGCCAAAAACCTCTACGGGCTCGGCTAAAGGTTCGGATTTGGCTGTTAAAAAGTCTACTTCGAATGTCGCGCTTTTATGAATGTCATCATCATTGGCATTCTCGGTATCTTCGCTCGCGCAGCCCGAAACCAAGCCCAACATGACTAGAGACAAGAGCATTATGACTTTTTTGACAACCATCTACGTGCTCAAATATGTCCCGCGACCGCTAGCCACCAAGCGATCATCATCGTCGATAATGCGCGTGTCTGCGGTGCTTATGGTTTTTCCAAGCTTCACGACCTGCCCAAATGCAAGAAGCGGGCCGTTGGTGGCTGCCCGATGATAATCTACCCTCATATCCACGGTCGCCTTGGCAATACCCCTGCAGCAATAATGGCATAAAGCCCGGTCAAATCGATCAGAGACGCCAATATGCCGCCATGCACGGCCCCAATCACGGGATTAGATACAAGTTCGTCCCGCCACGGCATTTCCAGTTCCAAATGATCGTTGTTTTGCTGAATAATTTTCAGACCCAACCAGCGATGGAAAGGCGCAATCTGCATTATGTCAGCAAGATTTTCGGTATTATATTTCATGCTGCGGCACCGCGACTGTGGGTCGCATTCAAGAAGGATATTATCGCCGAGCAAAACGCATCGTTGCGGTCACCAACAACCATATGGCTAGCGTCTGCAATGTCGGTTAAAAGCGCGCTAGGAACCAGCGTTTGGAAATGAGCTACGGCCTCTTCAGACACCATGTCGCTGGAACCTCCGCGTATGAGATGAACTGGCAGTGTCAACTTCGCGGCTGCCGCACTTAACCTGTCAAAACCATTGTCTTTTGCTTCGATAGAGTTGTCGCGAGTATGCGTCACGTGGTGAATAAAATTGGGGTCCCAATGCCAATAATATCGCCCGTCTTCCCGTTTACGTAAATATCGATCAAGCTTGCCTGTGCCGGTGCGTTTCTCTCGCTGCGGCATGTACTCGGCGATAATTCTGGCAGCTTCTTCTGGGGAGGAAAATCCATCTGTCATGTGGGCCTGCATGAACCCGACCACTCTCGACACTCCGACGGCTTCCATCTTCGGCGCGATATCAACCAGTGTCAGCGACCTAAAGCTAGTGGGAGCCAGTTCACCGGCCGCAATCATGCCCGCGATTCCGCCCAGTGATGCTCCCACTAACGCTGGAGGATTACTTAGCTGCTTGGAAATAGCGATTAGATCACGCGCAAAATCGCGCATATCGTAAGCGCCATCTGATGCCCATTCACTGTCCCCATGACCACGCATGTCAAGGGCCGTCGCGCGGTAACCAGCGTTGGCGAGTTCATCCAGCACCTTCGCCCAGGCATGACGGGTTTGTCCGCCACCATGCGCAAGCATTACCGGAAAGCCGGTTTTTGGCCCAGTCGTGCTTGCCGTGATCTGCAAGCCGTTGTGACCGGCCAAGATACTCTCTTCATGATCCATACCGATTTTATAGGCTGTATAGTGACAGACAGTAAAGGGCTTTATATTATATTAAATTGATGATATGGTCACTATCATGACAACGGAAACAGCTATAATGAGTGCCAACGCGCAGGACGGCTTCCTCAACGAGACCGATGAGTTTGCGTTTTTGCTGGAGGAAGTACCGCGAGTTCTGCGCAAGACATTTGATGAATCCATTGCCCAGTTCGGCTTGTCCCGCACACAGTGGAGAACATTGGCCTATCTGATCAAGACCGAGGGAATGACGCAAACCGAGTTGGCAAATTGCCTTGAGCTGGAACGCGCTACGATCGGATTAACGATTGATCATCTTGAAAAACTGAGATTTGTCGAACGCCGGTCCGCAGAAGGCGACCGGCGCGTCTGGCGGATATTCCTGCGTCCAAAGGTAATCGATATCATTCCACAACTTCGGAAAGAGGCTAACGCCGTTTATAAAAAGATGTTCAAAGGCGTTTCCAACGCAGACGTGGCCATCATCCGAACCGCGATGGAAAAATGGTTGGGAATCTAAGGGAATGTTGAGTGTTTAATCTCCCAAAATTTTAGCGAGTTCTGATCCTTCTCTCCCGTTGGATCAGCTGGAGCGAGTGGCTGGGGCCACTCGCTCCCTTTTTTTGCAGTCCAGGCCAATTAATTTAATAATTATCGGACGGTGAATTATACCGTTGATACCTGCCGGGACACCAATCAAATATGCGCTAGCGCACAAAAGTTGCTATCGCTGTGGCTAGCGGTTTCTCTGGTTCATGGAAACAGCTGGCGCGGACAAAGCTCGCGGCTTTGCCTTCACGTTCAAAACAACTGTTCGTGAATAGATCGCGCGAACCTACGGCTGGACGCAAATAACGAATGTCAATTGACTCTAGCTGCTGGCCGATCGAACTTTCACCGCCTGCCACACGGCCCTGGCATGCAGACATCAGCGCCGCAGCAACGGCGCCGCCATGGACAATATTTCCGCTTTCCCATCCCAAAACGGCCCGATTTCCTGCTGCAATTTGTGGAGAGTCTGGTGCGCCCGATAAACCCAAACTGGTGCTCATTGGTCCGGGCATTGCTTGAGGACTGAAATCACCGATCAAATTATAGTCGGCCGGAGCGCCCCCCGGGAAGCTCCCCAAACGAAACAGGCCTGTTGCTGTTCCGACGATATCTTTGGACGAGTTGGTTACACTGCCTGTTACAGTGGCAGATGTTTTCCCAACCATCACCGCTTCGGCGGTCAACGTCAATTCATCCCCCATCGAAGATCCTGATAAAAGTCCGATCCGCAAATCAAAAGTTGAAATTCCGATTTCAGCCGCAATCAGTCCTTTCAACGATTGGGACAATCCTTGATCGATAAAGCCCATGAGTGCCAGCGGATCAAGGTTTGGATTTCCCGGTGCTTTGGCAATCCGCCTATTGGCTTTCATTCGACTGATCGAACGCCCGCTGCTGCATTCCAGCAACTCCATGCCGAGCGTCAATTGATAGGGG
>NZ_PYIA01000112.1:0-871 GCF_013265645.1 Sphingopyxis sp. BSNA05
GCGCGTGCCTGCAGATATTACATTTTGCCAGCCCCCGGATTGGCCGGGTGGTCGCGCCCTGGTTTGCCAAGCGCTATGCGCAGGGCGGCGTATATGAAGCAATGGCGCGTCATAGATCAAAACGTTTGTATGATCTGGTCTGGGAAAGCGGTTCTGCCCATGCGCCGTTTCATGCCCGCTGCCATAATCTGGTTATCTCGCTGGGCGTTCCAGACACCGCAAATGTTGATGATAATGAACTCGCGCAGTGCCGTGAGGGACTTATCGGCGTGCTAACCTCGCTCGGCATTGATGCGGGTGAAATGGAACCGCAGGAACTCATCGCGCTGGTTGATGATCTGACCTCTCCTACGACGGCGCCGCAGGAAGACCGAACCGAATATAATCCGCTCGATGATATCGCCAGTCAAGCCATCCGCCGTGATATTGAACTCGAAGTTGAAGATGACCGGATGATCCTGCGCACCGAGCGGTTCCGGGAAATCGGGCGCGGCGCTGATGGCACGCCTGAGATCGGCGCTATCTATCCCGATGCCTTCGATATCCGGCATTTCGGCGTCCGGCAAATGCCCGAACGATGGGCGCCGTGGGAATGCGCGCGGCTAATCGGTGACATGTTTACAGACAAGCTACGCTTCCCCTGCCCGGCTGCGACCATGCTTTGCTTAGTCTATCCCGACCGCGAGGGCGCGTCTGCAAAAGCCGGTTTCAAATTTATGCGCACAACCAGTCTCAGCCAATCCAAGAGCGCGCGGTTTCTGCCCAAGCTCGCCCAGCAATCTGCCGAATGGAGCCATGTCCAGGCAGAATTGCAGGCTGGCAAAAGACTGGTGCAACTTTTTACGGCGTGACCAGCTATTCGCCACTCGGC
>NZ_PYIA01000113.1:0-8828 GCF_013265645.1 Sphingopyxis sp. BSNA05
GACCTGCTATTTCGTGAGCGGCTTTGATTATTATTTCGCTGGCCAGATCCTGTGTATCGTCAAGTTGCAACTGTGCGTTTTGTAGAGTCATGATGGTTTTCCTCCGTTAGGCACGGACAGACCTCAGACGGCCTTCTCGTGCACAAACAGCGAAAAGCCCCCTTTCCTCTGGATCACAGGTGGACCGGGTTAGGTGGAAGCTGCGTTTGCTCGAAACAACTCATTATTCCAGTCATCGCCGCGCCGGCTAGGCCGGCGCGCTATAATGGACCGGCCGGGCATCTGAAAATGTTCACGGGCCTTGGCTTCGGCAAGGTCGCCGCCAGCGTCATGATCCACGAAGAGATAAAGCTGCTTCACGCTTTCCGGGATGGTAACGATCCCAAAGCGCTCATTGCCCAATGTTGCCCAGGTCGGGATGCCGGTCAGCTGCGTCGCGGACATGGCGCTTTCTGTGCCTTCTGCCAATCCCAGAACACCATCTTTGGGTGGAAAAAGGCGCACAGCCCCGGTCCCGAGGGATCCGAGTGCGCGTTTGGGTTTTATGAAATCAGACTGGCCTGAACCATCGGGAAGCAGGAATGTACGGTGAATGGCCATAATATGCGCATCGGTGCGCACCGATGCCAGCATCGCTGGTAGAAAGCGGACATGGCTCTTGGGACCAAGCGGCGTGCGTTCGAGGAAGCGCAATTCTGGAGAAGTAATACTAATCAGGCGCTTTTTGAGATAAGTCCGGGCAATAGTTCCTTGCAGGCGCTGAGCCTGCCGCCAGAGTCGCTGTGCATTGGCGCTCGGCTTTATCTCTTTGGGACTTGTTGCGGGAATTGGAATGGAGCTTCCGCTGAACAGACTGCGCGCGGGCACACCTTGGCGCTCAAACCCGCAAGCACCTCTTTCTGCGGACACCCCGCAAAACAGTGAAAGAGAATCGCGTTTCGGCCGATACTGACACCAAGCGACGGCGTATTATCATCATGTGCCGGGCAGCAGCACATTCCTTTGTCATTTTTCCAATAGCCTGAAAATTTTTCACAAATCTGTCTGGCAGTATTCTCGAGGGATGATGTGGGATTAGTCAGGACGTTACGGGACATCGAGGAGTTCCTTGCATCTGCGCCAGTTCTCCCCTTCCCGGCAGCCTCCCCTCTTCAACACGTAAGAAAACACTTTCCTACAGCTATATGTTCTATTTATGTTCTCATCCGATTCGATACAAGATGGAGATGAATTTTGGCAAAGAAGCTATCAATGGGACTGCTTACAATAGCGATGTGTTCAAGCGTGACATGGGCGCAGGATGTGAGTTTACAAGAAAGCAATGCCCCCACTGAACGGGAAGCTCTGGATCAACACGCAAGTGAAAACCCACGTTTCGGTTGTTCCAGCATGGAATTTGGCAACCGGAAAATCAGCTAAAGCCCGTGACTGGAGCACCGACAAATCATGAAGGTACTAAAACCAATCTACAACCAAGAAAGCTTACAGGACTAAGCCGATCAGCCTCGTCAAGGCGGTTTATTTACCTAACCTCCATCCGGGCAGCCGAAAAAAACACGCCCTACCCTTTGGGTTGCTCGACGCTCTAATTTGGCAGGAATCGCGGTACAATCCTATGGCTGTTAGTTCTGCTGGTGCTGGCGGTCTTACGCAGTTGATGCCTGGAACCGCATTAGACCTTGGGGTTGAGAACCGGTTCGATCCTTCCGCCAATATTGACGGGGGAGCACGGTATCTCAAGCAAATGCTGGATAAGTTTGGGGGGATTCACCTAGCGCTGGCGGCATATAATGCCGGACCTAACGCCGTGCTGAAAGCCAATGGCATTCCCCGATACCAGGAAACACGGAATTACGTAAAGAAGGTCCTTGCGCGCTGGACAGAATCGGGGCTGTAGGACAGAGAACACTTGATCATGAACCATTCAAACTCAAACCGCCTTCGGCTAACCGGTAAACTCATCAAAGGCGAACGCCACTATTTGCTTCAATGCGCAGATGAAAATGTTTGGCGGTTAAACTTTTTGGACGTGAAAACCCCAAAGGACGGCACCCAAGTGATCATTGAAGGCGTTCAATCCGGTGTTGACGGGATTGAAGTGGACTGGATTGGTGTCAAAAATTGAATAATTGAATTTGCTAATCAAGCAGTTCAACAGCTTTTCTCTTATGCTCGGGAGCAAGATGCGCATAGCGCAAAGTCATTTCGTAATCGCTATGACCCAACAGCTCTCTGATAGCGTTCAAATCCACTCCCGCCATAGCCAAGCGGGACGCAAAATGATGCCGCATGTCATGCCAACGAAAATTGACAATTCCCGCTTGTTCTAAGATTGCTGTCCACGATTTTTCACATTGTTAAAACGCATTCCATCAGCATTTTGAAATACCCTGCCCGATGATTTTGCGCATTGTTTCTGCCAACGGCCAAGAACTTCCAAGCAAGTGCGGTTCATGGGAATATGTCTCGTTTTTCCTGACTTCGCCGTTTCACCAACAACAGCAATTGATCTCACGGTAAAATCGACATGCTGCCACTTAAGATCGAATACCTCCCCTCGCCGCATACCGGTGTGCAGCGAAAGTATGATCATTGGCTTGAGGTGATCTGTGAACGCGCACTTCTTAAAGTCAGGAAGTCGGCGATAGCCGCGTTCACTTCGCCACCGGTTTGCACTGTCCCGTTCACCGCACCTGCGTTCCTCGCGGCGATCTAACGATTCGAGCAGCAACTTCAGTTCTTCATCATTGAGATAGCGAACACGCGGCCTGGTATCCTCTCTTGCCTTCTTCACTTTGGCGATTGGATTTTGTTCAATGATCTCAAAATCGACAGCTCGGTTAAAGACTGCTTTTATGGATGCGATGTCGCGATTGGTGGTTGTTGTTTTGTTTCCCACAGCAATTCGGCTAGCTCTCCACCGCTCCAGATCAATAACATTGATATCATCCATTTTACTTTTCAGAAAATCTTTGAACACGGTTCGGATCCGCTTGATATTTTGCTCATGTGCCTTTTGATGAGATTGAGCCCAAGGTTGGAAAATAGATCGATAAACTCACCGAGCGTGATTGCTCTGGCGTTTGATTTTTCTCATCCATCGGATCAATACCGGAATGATACTGAGAAATGATTCGTTTAGCCTGATTTCTTGCTTGTCCAACGGCCATGGAGTCTGCGCGTCCTAGCCGCCAGCGCTTGCCGCGATCATATTCGCAGTAGAATGATTTTACGCCCGAAGGTTGCACCCGAACCAGAAAACCATTCAAACGGCTATCTCTAATTTCATAAGGTCTTTTAGCCAATTTGGCACGGTCTATGACAGCCTGTGTAAGTGCAGTTTGCACGGCCATTTCCTTTCTATCTCAACACACGCACTTTTTCTGTAAGTGCAATGTAAGTGCAAAATGATGAAATCTACCGGGATCAATGAGTACAAAACGGGAACGTCAAAATCAAGCTATCTTTTTGATTTTATTGCAATTATAGTCCCAAATCATACCAAACCGTCCCAGTAAATATCACGCATTTATCAACTGGGGGTGTGGGGGTCGGAGGTTCGAATCCTCTCGTCCCGACCAATTGATTATCTTTCCCAAGCAGAAACCGCAATTTTCCTCGACTTTGAGGACGTCCCAACATGCGGTTGAGAAACCACAATCCCAGATTGTGCACCTGCCTGTGCACCTTCATGTGCACATTTTCCAGTCAAGCGCCCAGCTTCCCCGCATCGGCCAGTCGGACATGAGTGTCTATCGGCGGGGCCAAACCTGCTGGTGGCGCCGACGCGTCAGTTTGGGAAATCCAGCAAAATTATCTATAAAGCTCCGTATAACGCTAAAAAATCCGGATAAATCCGTAGCAGGGCGCATGGCACCTGGCCTAGATATGGAGCTTGAAATGGTCGCAGTGAAATACGCAACTCAAGCGACAAGCTCTGATCCGAAAAAGATCGCGGCTGTTTACAAAGAAGCTCCTGAATATACCGCCGCTTGTGGGGCAAATCGAGTTTCGGTCCAATCATTGGAACTGAACGTGGGGGAACGCTTAGCGACACTAAGCATAGTCGACCGATCCCATAGGATATGCTGATCTAAATTTATCCGGCTGCTCTTCGCACTCAAAATGCCGGCCGTTTATTACGCGCTCGGCGCGGATTGTGAGCAAGACGGGCGGATCGTTACGAGATGCCCAAGAATTGGCATGACACGGGGCTCCAAAGGCAAACGAGCGTTACATACAAGGCGATAGAGACGCTCAACCTATGCAAAGTGTGATGATCAGTTTGATCTGAAATAGCAGTGTTGGAACAGCTCGACAAACTATCAGCTAATATCTTCATCCTGAACCATCACCCAAAAGGGCGGTTGCGCCACTCCTTTAAATGACCGAGATGGTTCCAGATATCCGGGCGGGCGTGGCTCCGTCGTAAAAGGGGTAAATATATCCAGCCAATGCATACAAGCGATGACAATATCCGCAGGTTCAATGTATGGCAGCTCACCTGCTTCGGTGTTTTGACCGCGCCGTTGGCGATGGGCGGTCTGGCAATGGCCATGTATTTGCCAACTTATTATGCCGTCGATATGGGCCTTGGGTTGGGTCTCGTCGGCGCAATATTCGTCTTGGGCCGGCTTCTGGATATCTTCACTGATCCGCTGATCGGCCACTGGAGCGACGAGACGCACTCCCGGTACGGGCCACGCAAACCCTGGATGGTCGCCGGAGTATTGGGCTTCAGCATCGCTGTTTATCTGTTCCTCGCGCCGCCGGACGCCGTCGGTCCCGCTTATCTGTTGCTGGCAAGCGGGCTTTATTTTTATTCTATACGATATTGGACGTTCCTTATTCATCGATCGGACTGGAAGTGTCACCTCATGTCGATGAACGCTCCCTGCTGGCGGGGTCGAAAGCGATATTCCAGGTGGTCGGGGCCGTATTCGCTGCAGCGCTGCCTTTCATTCTTGGATATTCCGTCGGCGAAGCACTGAACGCGATTGCATGGTCGATAATCGCGCTCTGCTTCATCGGCCTGATATTGTTTCTGTCGTTCGTACCGACCCCGGTCAGGGCCATCGAAAGCCCCCGACTAACCGCCATCGCGGCTTTGAAATCGGTACTGTCCGACCGGCGCTACCGCTATCTGCTCGGCAGCTTTCTCATCGTGCAGACCGCCAATTCTCTGGTCGCCGGCCTGATGGTCCTCTACGTTATCCATATCGTCGGCGCGACCGAACTGGTCGGGCTGTTCCTTGGCATATTGTTATTTTCATCGGCAGCTTTCCTGCCGCTCTGGATATATTTATCGAAGCGTTACAGCAAAAGAACATCCTGGATGACCGCCATTCTGCTGTGCGCGACAGCACTTGCCCTGGTGCCGTTTGTCGGTCGCGGCGATGTGACGGCCGCGATCATCGTCAGCCTGATCATAGGCAGCACTTTCGGCGCTGATGCGATCATGCCGACATCTATGCTGGCCGATATTGTTTACGAAAAAGAGCGCGACGGGAACAATCGCCTTGGCGGCCTCTATCTTGCGGTCAAAAACTCGGTATCCAAACTGTCCTTCATCGTGCCGATGGGGCTGGCCTTTCCAGTGTTGGGCTATATCGGCTTCGAA
This sequence comes from Sphingopyxis sp. BSNA05, assembly GCF_013265645.1. NCBI lineage: Bacteria > Pseudomonadati > Pseudomonadota > Alphaproteobacteria > Sphingomonadales > Sphingopyxidaceae > Sphingopyxis > Sphingopyxis sp. BSNA05. The sequence continues at coordinate 5,621 of NZ_PYIA01000113.1, forward strand.
AAACCGGGGCCGACGGTCCCAACGCGATGCTCACCTTCCTGTTCTTCTATTCGGCCTTGCCGATCTTGTTGCGGCTGACTGCATTATATGTGCTAAGAATCGGACCGGATTTTATAGTGGAGCAAAATCGGGACAGTGCCATTGCCTGAACTGATCGAAAAATCGGCGGCCGATCTCGTCGAGCTCAGGATCGAACAGGCAACGATGCTGAAAAAGCGGGTCGGCGGTTCCTGCCTGATCGTCCAGTTCCTGATTACCTATACCGCCGCGATCATGTATTTTGTCAGCGGGCCCGACACCGCTACGCTCTGGCTCGCCAGCGGCACCACCATGGTGGTGGTTACCTTTCTCTATGCCAAGCTGAAGGCGCCCGGTGGCATAACCCGGGAAAACCACCACGCTTATCTGGTCGGGCATACGATTGTGTCCGCTCTGACGGGTATAGTCTGGGGGGCGTGGCGATTTACCAGACTGATTTCCAGCTGGAATATACCGTCTTCACCGGCTGTTTGTTGGTGTCGAGCATAACGCTGGGCGGCATATTGCCGAGTTCGGCCTATCGACCCGGATATATCGCGTTGGCCTTGTTCGCGGTTCCGCCGTTCAGCGCCTACCTGATGATCAACGCGCCCGCACCATTCGGTCTGGTCGGCTTCGCGATGATGATCTATTTTGCTTTCGCCATGTTTTTGAGCGCACGGGTCGAAATCGAAACCAGGGACACGATTTCAGCACGACAGAAAGAGGAACTGACCGAGAGAGTCATCCAGCAAAACAGAACCATTCAGAGAGCGACCGAAGAGAAGACGCGCTTTTTGGCAGCAACCGGTCATGACCTTTCGCAGCCCTTGCAGTCGCAAGGATTTTTCATGCAGGCGCTGCGGGATAAACTGGATCGTCCGGACCAGATCGCGTTGCTCGACCAGGTACAGGACAGCTGGCGAGCGCAGAAGGAATTGTTGCAGGGCATTGTCGATGTTTCCCGCATCGACAGCGGTGCGATCATAGCCAAGCCGACAATGGTGAATATTGCGGATCTTTGCGAAAAGCTGGCGAGAGAATTCCTCTCAGACAATAATGCCAAAATCGAGCTGGTTACGGATTTTGCAAATATTGAATCGGTAACCGACCCGGTCCTGTTCTCCCGCATCATTCGGAACATATTATCCAATGCCCAGAAATTTGTGCCAGCTGGCGGAAAAGTCGAATTTTCGCTGCGTCATGCCGGAGATCACGCGATCATAGAGATTTCTGACAACGGTCCGGGTATCCACGAGAAGAATCTCGAGCGGATATTCGATGAATATGTGCAGCTGGAAGCCAACGGTAGCAACACCCCCAAAGGGCTGGGCCTGGGCCTGGCGATCGTCAAACGCCTCTGCAGTTTATTGGCCATCAGAATGACGATGGATTCCAAACTGGGGACCGGCACGCGATTCAGATTTACACTTCCGATCAGGACGAGCGACCGGGTTTCGGAACGTCCCTATCAATCCCCGATCCAGCGGTTTGAACAATCGCCGCTGGTGGTGGTTGTCGACGATGATCTGGCGGTCCTGACATCGATGACCCAGCTGCTGTCGACCTGGAACTGCCAGGTGATATCCGCAGCCACTCAAAAAGATGCGGTGCAACTGGTGAGCAGAACATCGGCCATTCCGGCGTTGCTGATTATCGACAAGCAACTGGACTATGACCAGCATGGCCTGGACCTTATCGAAATGCTCCGGGAAGAAATAAACGAGATCGTGCCGGCAATATTGATGAGCGGACAGATGGGCAAGATCGACATCGAGCGAGCCGGAACCGATATCGAGTTTCTTCACAAGCCGGTGGAGCCGGACGAGATATGGGCCATACTCGACCGGGTCATTTCTCGACCGCCGGAGCGCGATATACCGGTAAGCTAGATCAGCCCGAATGCCTGGGCGGCACGGACGCAGGCGGTGCGTTTGTTGACCTGCAGCAAATCGAAAATCTGGCGCAAATGGCTTTTCACTGTGTTGGCGCTGATCCCCAGGCTGGTTGCGATTTCGGCATTTGAGGCGCCGTTGGAAATCAAGTGCAGGACTTCCACCTGACGTTGGGTCAGAACCGGGACGCTTTCTACGTCATAAGGTTCGGTGACATCACCAAATTGCGAAACCTGTGCTTCTGCTGTGGAGTCTGCTGTGTCGGGAAAGCTGGTTTTCCCCGCCAATACCGTCTGTATGGCCGCCAGCAGAACCGCATCCTCTGCCGATTTGTGCACGAACCCGCTGACCCCTAGCTGCTTCATTTCCGAAATTGGCGGATAAGTGTTGATGCCGGACAATATCATAAGCGGAACAGAACATTGGTCGCGCAAGGCCTGTGCAAAAGCGAGGCCGTTCATGCTCGGCATGACCAGATCGCAAATGATCAGATTGAATTTTGCGCCATCATCCAGGGCCTTGAGCAGCGACACGGGCTCTTCAAAAGGGGTTACGACGAAGGGTTTGTCAAACTGCTCCAGCAACAATGTGAAGCCGGCCAGAAACAGACGGTGATCGTCGACTACCGCGATCTTCAGCAGGTCCTTCGTCTCTGGATTCAACTCGCGCAACCCCGTTGGTTTTCTACCAATATAATATTTTACCTCCGTTTGCAGTGAGGTTGACCTAGCGATAGTCACCATCACTCGAGAGGTCCAGCCTGCTATTGAACCGCAGTCAGAGTTGCCGGCTTTCCCGCACAGATGACCCGGGTTTTTCCAGCCACCCTTTCGGGCGATACCGACGACCTTTTCTCCACGCTAGTTTCCAATCCGAATCGAACACCAATTCAGCGGGGGGAAATTAAAATGAAGATCAACAATCACGCAACGATAGCCAGCAAGGGGCGCAAGCAATTGCTCGCAATCCTGCTCCACAGTTCTTCCATTGCACTCGTCGCACTGGCCAGCTCTGCCGTCAGTCAGGAAGCCATGGCTCAGGTCGGTGAACCGGGACCCCCGGGGCCTCCGGGTCCGGAAGGTCCTGTTGGTCCACAGGGCCCACAGGGTCCGGAAGGTGACGCCGGCGCTGACGGTGCGGACGGTCGCCCCGGACCGATTGGACCACAGGGTCCGGAAGGTGACGCCGGCGCTGACGGCGCTGACGGTCGCCCCGGACCGATTGGACCACAAGGTCCAACAGGTGACGCCGGCGCTGACGCGCGGACGGTCGCCCCGGACCGATTGGACCACAGG
>NZ_PYIA01000114.1:0-48205 GCF_013265645.1 Sphingopyxis sp. BSNA05
AAAACGAAAACGTGACCGAGCGACTGGGCGCGCTCTGCCCCGAGGGAATTGACCTGTGTTTTGAAAATGTTGGCGGTGACATATTGGACGCATCCCTGACGCATATGAAGGATTTCGGCCATGTCGTGATCTGCGGATTGATTTCATCTTATAACAGCAATGAACCGACCCCTGGCCCCTACATGTTTCGCAATCTCATCATGCGTCGCCTGACCGTTCGCGGCTTCGTTATACTTGACCATGAAGACCGTTTTCCAGACGCCATGGCTGCGCTTGCCGGATGGCTTGCCGAAGGAAAGCTGAGCATGCCCCTCCATATTGTCGATGGGCTCGAAGCCGCGCCCAAAGCACTCAACCTGCTCTATACTGGCGGCAATACCGGCAAGCTATTGGTCAGGGTTTAGGCCGATTGCAAACCGACCCTGCACAACCAAAGCTTGATTGCAGAGCGCCATCCACACATGATAATGCCGAGCAAAAACCCTGAGAAACTGCCGGCAACAGGTGTTGCGATCTTCCGACTTGGTCATCGCTCGTTTGCTTTCCCAACCGAGCAAGCACTGCTTTTAAGGGGGTCGAGCGGGATTTGTCGTTAGCGTGGTTGCGACACATCATTGGGACACGGCTAATCGCAAATGAATGACTGTTGCGGGGTCACGTCAGCCGGCTTGGCCCGTCAATCGGAGCCTCAAAAGACCCAAAGCAATAAGGATATCGTAAGAGAGTTATCTCGATCTGTTCGCGGTGGCGTAGGTCAAGCTTAACGGAGCCTATTAGCATGCGTGTGAAAGATGCCTGCCGCTGCACGGGGATCGGCCAGAGTACGCTCTATCTGTTGATTGCGAGGGGAGATGTCGAGATCATCAAGCTTAGCGCATCGACATTAGTGGTGACCGAAAGCCTTAGGCGCTTCGTCAATAAAAGGCGCCGTCGCGCTTCCTGACATATCAGGTCAAGCAGACGGTATCGTAGTTTAGAAAACTGCAGAAAAATCTGGACAAAATTCGGCGCTTCGGGCATAACAATATCACACCGGCTTTGACCATAGGCGGATGCGTGTGGTAACAGGTGTGGTAACGAAGATTTGGGTATGATAACCTGCAAGTCATTACAAATACTTGCAAACTTTTTTTAAAACCACCCTGTCCGCCACAACCCGATCCCGCCCAATACGATACCAGTCATTTTCAGACGGAATTACGCCGCCGATGACGTCCTGCGACGTCGGGTTTCCGGGGAGTGCTAACTCCGGATAAAAACGATCACCCGCCCGACTAACCAGGGCGCGACGTCTCAAATCAAGGTCTGATTCCACCGCCGAGTGCGATAAAAAGCGACACCTGGTTCTGGTCATTCGCGCGGATCAGTTCCAGCAGAGACTGCTGGGCGCTGAACAGGTTTCTCTCTGCGTCCAGAACTTCGAGATAGCTGACGACGCCCTCGCGGTAGCGCAGACGGGCTATCCGTGCGGTCGCTTCTTGCGCCGCAACCGTACGCCTTGCCGTATCGACCTGTTCGCCAAGCCAGCGGCGACCGGCCAGAGCATCGGAAACCTCGCGAAATGCCGTCTGCACGGTCTTGTCATAAGTGGCGACTGCCTCGGTTTCGAGAGCCCGGGCAAGGCCGAGGTCGACATCGCGTGCGCCCCAGTCGAAGATCGGCAGGCTGATCGATGGACCGAAGCTCCAGGTAAAATTGTCGTCGCTGAACAGATCATCCAGACTGTCGGACGTCAGTCCGCCGGACCCGGTCAACGATATGCGCGGGAAAAATGCCGCGCGCGCGGCTCCGATATTGGCGCGGGCTGCGCTCAGGTTTTGTTCGGCTGCGACGATGTCAGGACGGGTGAGCAACAGATCGGAAGGAAGACCAGCATCGAGAGGGCCGGCAAATTCCTGTCTCTCCAGCGGAAGACTGTCGGGCAGATCGGCGGGAAGCCGGCCACCAACCAATACCGTCAACTGGTTGCGGGCTTGTGCGTGCGAGAGGCGTTGTGCCCCCAATGTTTGCTTCGCTTGGGTCAACAGCACTTCTGCTTGCCGGTAATCGAGAGCCGATGTGACACCGGCATCCAGCCGCAATTTGGCGATCCGCAAGCCTTCGGTCCGGCTTTGCAGGGTCGCTTCGGCGAACGCGATCTGTTCCCGGGTTTCGATAAGATCGAGATAGGTCGAGGCGACATCACCGATCAGTGAAAGATAGAAAGCGCGCTGGGCCGATATGGTTGCCAGATAGCTGGCGCGCGCGGAGTCACTCAAATTGCGGACGCGGCCCCAGAAATCCAGTTCGAAAGAGGTGACGGCAACGCCGACATTAAAATTGTCGATTGTGACCGAACTGCTCCCGCCGGTGTCCGTCTCGAGCGGCGTGCGCGTGCGAATCCCGCTACCGCTGGCGTCGATTCGCGGCAGGCGCTGGCTGTCCTGGATCCGGTATTGGGCGCGCGCCTGTTCGATGCGCGCCGTAGCCGCCACCAGATCACGGTTGTTCTCAACCGCGGCAGCGAGCAGCCGTTTAAGCTGCGGATCGTTGAAATATTCGCTCCAGCCCAATTGCGAAGCAATAACGGTGCCGTCGGGACGATATTCGCCATCATAGCCCGGTGCGGTAGCAAGCTCCGGACGCCGGTCTTCAGGCGCCAGATTCACGCATCCGCCGAGCAAGGTGGAGCAGGCCAAAACAACGGATAATGCAAGACGGGACGGTCTGGTCATGCGCTTTTCCCTTCTGCTTGTTCTTCGTCGAGCGAGCCTGCCGCCATCGGAGCCTGTCGGCTCAATTTCTGCCGTACCAGCATGTACAGCAGGGGTATGATGAAGATGCCGATAGCGGTTGCGCTGACCATGCCGCCCATCACGCCCGTTCCCACAGCTATGCGGCTGTTCGCGCCGGCACCCGTCGCAATCGCCAGCGGCACCATCGCCAGGATGAAGGCAAGCGAGGTCATGATGATCGGACGCAGACGCAAGATTGCAGCCGTTTTGACCGCATCGATGGTCGATTTGCCCGCCGCCTCTTCCTCAATGGCGAACTCGACAATCAAAATGGCGTTTTTCGCCGCCAGTCCGATGATGGTTATCAACCCGACATTGAAATATATGTCAGCCGACAATCCACGCAGCAGGGAAAATACCACTGCGCCCAAGACGCCGATCGGAATGATCAGCAGGACCGCCAGCGGCACGGCCCAGCTTTCGTACAGCGCGGACAGCAGCAGGAAGACCACCAGTACGGAAAGCCCCAGCAACAAGCCGATCTGGCCCGCTGACTGCTTCTCTTCATAGCTGAGACCGGTCCATTCATAGCTGATCCCCTCGGGCATTTGCGTCATCGCCTCTTCGACCGCTGCCAGGGCATCGCCGGATGACATGCCGGCCGCAGCAGACCCCGAAACGGTCATCGCAGGATAGCCGTTATAGCGCGCAAGACTGGGCGCCCCGGCCGTCCATTTGGCGGTGGCGAATGTTGAAAATGGTACCAGCTCGCCCTGATCGTTCGGCACCCGCAGCGCCATCACGTCATCCGGGGTCATCCTGTATCGGGCGTCCGCCTGCACATAGACTTCCAGCGATCGCCCGTCGAGAATGAACTCATTGGCGAAAGCGGAGCCAAAATTGATCGACAATGTGGTGTTCACATCGCTGATGGACAGACCAAGCGAACGCGCCAATACCCGGTCGATATCAACCTTGAGTTGCGGGGCGGGTTCCTGGTCTTCCGGCCGCACGCCCGTGACCACATCGCTTTGCGACAAGATGCCAAGCAACTGGTTGCGCGCTTCTGTCAGCCTGGCCCGGCCCAAACCGGCGCGATCTTCGATTTTCACGCTGAAGCCGCTGGCGTTGCCCAGAGACTGTATGGCCGGCGGTTGTATCACGAAAATGATGGCATCTTCATTCTGCGCGAATTTTCCCATGGCCTCGTTCAACAACGCATCCGCCTGGCTTTCATCGGCGGAGCGTTCGTTCCAGTCGATCAAGGGCGAAAACATCATCGCATTATTCTGGCCCTGCCCATAGAAACTGAAACCGCGCACCACGACCAGATCAGAAACCTCATCCTTGTTCATCCAATGTTCGGAAACGGGCTTAACGGCTTCCTCCGTGCGCGCCCGGGTGGCGCCCGAAGGCGATTGCACGACGGTTATCAGATAGCCTGATCCTCGGTGGGCAGGAATGCGGTCGGCAGGCGCAGGAACAACAGGCCTGCAACCAGACACAGTACCAGGAACACGGCAAGGCCGCGCATGGGGCGTCCCAGCAACGAGTCGGTCGCACGGCCGTAGCGGTCGGTCAGCCGCGCAAACCAAAGATTGAATTTGTTCAGCCAATCCGAAACATAAGCGACAATTTTTGCCCATATCTTCGCTACGCCGGTATTTTCTTCCTTATCGCTTCGACAGCGTCCAGATCGGATTCCGTCTCGCCGTCCCTGATAGGCTTCAGCAGGGTCGCGCACAGAGCGGGAGTCAGGGTCAACGCCATCAGCGCAGAGAATAGAATGGAAACCGCCAGCGTTACCGAGAATTGACGGTAAATACCGCCCGTGGATCCGGGGAAAAAGGCCATCGGCAGAAACACCGCGACCAGCACCAGGGTGATCCCGATAATAGCACCGGTTATCTGGTCCATCGCCTTACGCGATGCCTCGACCGGCCCAAGTCCTTCTTCGCGCATGATCCGTTCGACATTTTCAATCACGATGATCGCGTCATCGACCAATATGCCGATGGCGAGCACCATGCCGAACAGGGTCAGCACATTGATCGAAAATCCGAACATCCACAGGCCCAGACACGCGCCCGCCAGCGCGATCGGCACCACCAATGTCGGAATCAATGTGGCTCGCCAGCTCTGCAGGAAAAGAAACATGACAAGGAACACCAGAACCATTGCTTCGATCAGGGTAGTGACAACCTCTTCGATGGAAATGGTGATGAAGGGGGTGGTGTCGTAAGGTATGCTCCAGTTGACATCCTCGGGAAGGCTGGAATTAATGGCCTGCATCCGCGCCTCAACCCCCTCGGCAACCGAAAGGGCATTGGCACCTGTGCCAAGCTGTATGGCCATCCCGGCCATCGGCTGGCCGTTCAAGGTCGTCGATGTGGAATAGCTTTGCGCTCCGATTTCCACGCGGGCAACATCACCCAGGCGCACCGTTGCGCCGCCGGTTTCGGCGAGCAATATGATTTCCTCGAACTGCTTGGTGGTGGTGAACCGGCTTTGCGTCGTGATGGTAGCGTTGATCTGGGTATCTTCCAGAACAGGAAGCGCGCCCAGGGAACCGCCGGCGGTCTGGCTGTTCTGTTCGCGGATCGCGGCGAGAACCGTCGATGGCGTTAGCTTGAACGAAGCGAGGCGTTCCGGGTCAAGCCAGACCCGCATGGCATATTCGGACCCGAGCAGAGTCACGTCACCAACACCGTTTACCCGGCGTAACTCGTCGATAATCTGGGTCGATGCAATATTGCCAAGATCGGTCGAATCCAGATCGCCGCTTTTCGAAGTCAGCGCGACGATCTGCAAGAAGCCGCTGGTGGCTTGCCGCACTTGAATCCCCTGCTGGGTTACATCACTGGGCAGGCGGGCCTCGATTGTGCTGAGGCTGTTTTGCACGTCGGTTTGCGCAATATCTATGTCCGTGCCCGCTTCGAAAGTCAGCGTGATCGAGCCCGTGCCATTGGACTGGCTGGACGAGGACATATACAAAAAGCCTTCGATACCATTCAGCTGCTGCTCGATCAGCTGGATCACATTTTGTTCCAGCGTCGCGGCATCTGCGCCGGGATAGACGACCGAGATACTCAGGGATGGCGGGGCGACTTCGGGATATTGCTCGATCGGCAACTGGCGCAAGGCGATGAACCCGGACAATAATATGCCGAGCGCGATGACCCATGCAAAATGGGGCGGTCAATAAAATATCTTGGCACCGCTCAGCCCAACTTTCGCGAAATATATAGCTGGCTCGACAGGATCATCGCACGGCCTCCGTTTTCGGTTTGGAAGCAGATGGAGCAGTCGGCGTTTTCGGTGCGGCTTTAGTGCCGGCGCTGTCCGATACATTCATAGAATTTTTGCTGTCACCGGCACGCCCGCCCGGATTTTCTGCAAATTGCTGATGATGACCTTGTCGCCCGCTTTCAGCCCGCTTTCGATTATCCACATGGCGCCGGTCATCGCGCCCAGTTCGACGGAGCGTTCGGCCGCATTGCCGTCACCATCAATAACCATGACGGTGCCCCCAGTTTCGCTAACGGTTACGGCTTTCTGAGGAACCATAAAGCCCCCTTTCTTCTTGCCCACGAATATTCGAGCCCGGACAAATTCACCTGGCAGCAAAAGTCCGGACGGGTTGGCAAACTCGGCCCGCAAGTCCACCGTACCGGTGGTCTCGTTGACCGAAAAATCCAGAAAGTCGATCTGGCCGGGGATCGGATATTGGGTGCCGTCTTCGAAAATCAGTTCGACCTCTGCGCTATCATTTTCGTTCAAGACAATGGTCCCGTCGGTAATCCCCCGCCTGACGTCCAGCACGCGCGAGGAAGACTGGGCAAAGGTGACATAAACGCGATCGGCCTGTTCTATACGGGTCATCAACGTGGCTTCAGAGGCACTAACCAGCGCGCCCTCGGTCACTTCGGCGCTCCGCGCACGACCGCTGATGGGCGCCCGGACCGTGGTATAACCAAGTTGCAGATTTGCGGCGTCAAGCTCAGCCTTGATCTGGGCGACGCTGGCCTGGGCTTCGCGGGAAGCTGCTACTGCTGCATCATATTCCTGACGGCTTATGGCCTGTTCCGCAACCAGCGGACGATAGCGATCTACCACCGCTTGCGCATTGGCTGCCGTGGCTCTTGCCCGTTGCAGGCTGGCTCGCACCTGCGCGGTGCTGGCACGCAATTCCGAAGGATCAATCGAGAACAAGGGCTGTCCCGCCCGAACATTTGAGCCTTCTTCATAGAGACGCCGCTGTACGATGCCGGTGACCCGCGCTCTAACATCTGCGACGCGCACCGCCTCCACACGCCCGGGAAGCTCTATAATATTGGGTATTTCGGATTCGCTCACAGTGTAAATTTCCACCGGCATAGCCTGTTGCACGGGAGCTTCCGGTTCGCCGGAGCAACCCATAAGGCCGAGAATGAAAAATCCAGCCAGCACATTTTTTATCATATTCAAATTCCTGTGTATCGAGCGAATGTCCGATGAGCTTTGGCACGAGGATAGGCCCATCATTTCCGCACCGCAACATTCATTGTGCACCGCAGCAAAAACATTTGTTTGGAAGGCGCAAACAAATAATTCGGCCCATTTAGGAGATTTCCCACCAGCCTGCAGTCCCTTTCTTCGCTCCGGATCACAATCGAAATACGGGGCCTAGGGCTGATCTATCCGCTATTGACGGGGTTGATGGCGGTCGTCGAACTTCTCCGACGTTGCGCTTTCGGACCACCGTAAATGCATGCCCAGACCCGCTAGGCTTCGGGAAGGTGCGCTGCACTTTTGCCACCATCCCGCCGCCGTGCCCCTACCATGTCTTTATGCGCGGCTCTGCGGTGGACTTTTGCACCCTGCCCCCTATAAATCCGCTTGGACACAGACCGCGACACCAAAACCAACACTCGCGGCACATCGGCAGGAGAATTCAATATGCGTGAAGCAGTCATCATATCCTATGCTCGCACCGGGCTCGCCAAAGCCGGACGCGGCGGCTTCAATATCACGCCTCCGATGACAATGGCTGCCCATGCGGTGAAGCATGCCGTTGCAAAGTCGGGTGTCGAAAGCGATTTCGTCGATGATTGTATTTTCGGCAATGTCGCGCATGCAGCTCCCAATATCGGGCGTAACGCGGCGCTTCTTGCAGGGCTTCCCAAAACCACCGCCGGGGCCACGGTCAACCGCTTCTGCTCGTCCGGCATGCAGTCTATCGCGATAGCGGCCAACCATATCCGCGGCGACGGCGCGGATTGCGTGGTCGCAGGCGGCGTCGAAAGCATTTCGATGCAGGGCCCCCGTGCGGCCGAAGGCAGTATCGACGAGGAAATTCTGAAAATCGCGCCCGCGATCTTCATGCCGATGATCGAGACCGCCGATATCGTCGCAGAGCGCTACAATATCAGCCGCGAATATCAGGACGAATATTCCCTGCAATCGCAGCAGCGTATTGCGAAGGCCCAGGAAGCCGGGCTTTTTGACGATGAAATCGTCCCCATGCAGACCAGGATGAAAGTCGTTGACCGGGACACCAAGGAAGAAACCATCGTCGATTACACGGTGGATCGGGACGAGTGTAATCGCCCCACGACCACCTTGGAAGGCCTGGCCAGTCTGAAACCGATCATGGGCGAAGATAAATATATCACGGCCGGTAACGCCAGCCAGTTATCCGATGGAGCCGCCGCGCTCGTGCTTATGGAAGCGAAGGAAGCGGAGCGTCGCGGGCTGAAGCCATTGGGGCGTTTTGTATCCTGGGCGGTAGCCGGATGCGAACCGGATGAAATGGGCATTGGCCCGGTATTTGCCGTTCCCAAACTGCTGGAGCGCCAGGGCCTCACCGTTGACGACATTGATATCTGGGAACTCAACGAAGCCTTTGCCAGCCAATGTCTGTACAGCCGCGACCGGCTGGGTATCGATCCCGAGAAATATAACGTCAATGGCGGCTCCATCTCGATCGGCCATCCCTTCGGCATGACCGGTGCGCGCTGTGCCGGGCATCTGTTGCAGGAAGGCCGCCGGCGCGGCGCGAAATGGGGCGTCGTCACCATGTGTATCGGTGGTGGACAAGGCGGTGCCGGACTGTTCGAAATATACCCCTGAGCCTTCGCATCAGTCAGAATAAGATAGATTTTAAGGAATAAACGCAGTTTGGATCAACTAACAGACGAACAAGTCGAGCGCCGGCTGTCCGCCGCTCTGGCCCATCGCACTTCCGTGCCCGCAGAGAAACTTATCGCCGGATTGCTCCGGACCTTCACGCTCACCGCGGATGGTGATGACGAGTTCATTTTTCCTGCGCTCAGCTCCACCGCGCGCGAACGGATTTTTGGCGGACAGGTGATCGCGCAGGCGATTGTCGCGGCGGACCGCACGGTAGACGACGAAAAGAATATCCATTCGCTCCACTCCTATTTTCTGCGGGCCGGAGACGAAACAAAGCCGCTGCATTTCCGGGTGCACCGCGATTTTGACGGACGGAGCATTTCCAATCGCAGGGTCGTTGTCCGTCAGAATGACAAGGTCATCTTCAACCTGACCGCTTCCTTTCAGAAGCCGGCCGAAGGGCTGCATCATCAGGTGGATATGCCCGATGTGTTGCCGCCGGAAGACTGTCTGAGCGCGATAGAGCAAATCGCCCGGAATCCGCAGGTCTCGGACGAACATATCGAGCGGATGAGCATGCCCCGGCCCTTTGAGGTGCGCAGCTTCCACCCCGAAGGCAAAACCAAGCACGCGCGCCAATATCAGTGGTTCAAGACCGTCGCGCCGCTGCCCGACGACCCGCTTACCCATCGGGCGACTTTGGCGTTCGCCTCGGACATGGGCTTGCTCTCGACGTCGATGATACCGCATGGACTGCACTGGACGACGCCGGGACTATTCTCGACCAGCCTCGACCATGCCATGTGGTTCCATGACGATTTCAGGGTCGATCAATGGATATGTTACGTGATGGACAGCGACTGGACCGGCAGCACGCGCGGCCTCAACCGGGGTTCGCTTTACCGGCAGGACGGCACATTGGTCGCATCAGCCGTACAAGAAGGTCTTATCCGGCTGATGCCGCCCAAAGTCTGAGGCTCAGAAAAGCGTCTTCAGATCCTTTTTCAATATCTTGCCATTGGCGTTGCGCGGCAGGCTTTCGGTCCGGAACAGAATCTTTACCGGCACTTTGAAACCGGCCAGCCGTTCCCGGACCCATTGCTGCAATTCCGCCTCGCTGGCGGTTTTGCCCGGAACAAGCTGAACGATAGCCGCCGGTTCTTCGCCCAGTGTCTTGTGGTCGATGCCAACGAGCGCCGCATCCATCACAGCCGGGTGGTCGTAGAGAATATTCTCCACTTCGGATGAATAGATATTCTCTCCGCCCCGAATGATCATGTCTTTCGCGCGGTCCACGATATGGCAGAAACCTTCGTCATCCAGTCGGGCCAGATCGCCGGTCCGCACCCAGCCGTCGACAAAGGTTTCGGCCGTCGCGTCCGGACGGTTCCAATAGCCTTTCACCACCATCGGGCCGCGGGCCCATAGTTCGCCAACTTCGCCCACGGGCATTTCCTGGCTGCCGTCGTCACTCATAACCTTCAGGTCTGCTGCCGCCACCGGCGGACCGCAACTGGTCGGCCGATTGAGATAATCTTCGGCGCTATGCGATGTAACCGTCGCCATGGTTTCGGTCATGCCCCAGCCATTTCCGGGCAGCGCGCCGAACACTTCATAGATTTTCCGGGCGAGCTCCGGCGCAGAAGGGGCACCGCCATAGGCGATGGAATCGATGGAGCTGAGGTCATATTTGTCGCGGTCCGGATGTTCGATCAACTGCCACGCAATGAATGGCACGCCGCCGGTTGCATTGACCTTTTCCCGTTCGATAATCTCCATCGCCTGGACGGTATCCCATTTGTGCAGGAAGACCATCTTGTGGCCGCCGTGGACGGTGGGCATCATTATCGCCGAACAGGCCGTGCAATGGAACATGGGCACCACCGTCAGGCCCACGCGAACCGTAGGCTCGGGAAGCTCGTCGCCGCGTCGCAAGGCTGCCGCCGCGCCGGAATAGCCGACCGAAATTGCATTGGTGGTGAGGTTGCGGTGCGAACCGAGCGCCCCCTTCGGCTGTCCGGTCGTGCCGCTGGTGTAGAAAATAGTCGCTGGATCATCGGGTGCGATATCAACCGCCGGTAGTTTCTGATCAGGCAATTCCGCATAGTCATTGGGCCGGCCGATAATTTCTTCCAGAGGACGCGCAGGATCTGCCAACGCCACCGGGCTGCGCGCCACAATGACATGGTCGAGATCGGGCAGGTCCGCCATGTGGGGCGCAATGCGATCCCATCGCTCGGCATCACAGAGCAGCACACTGGTTTCGGAATTGGCCAGTCCGAAGACCAGCTCCTGGTCGGTCCACCATGCATTGAGCGGGACAACAATCGCACCAACCGACGCCGCTGCAAAAATATCACCGGCCATTCGGGCAGATTGCGCATCGCCAGCGACACCCGGTCACCTTTGGCCACGCCCATATTCTGCAGTTCGAAAGCCAGAGCGGCGACCGCGCGGTACCAGTTCTCATAGGTAACGCGTTCATCTGCATATATCAGGAATTCGCTGTCACCATGGCCGCGCGCATGTTCCGCCATGGCGGCGAGCGTGGGATGGGCATGTTTCCAGACACGGGTTGCGACGCCGTCAATATTGACCATTTCCATTTCAAACGGCTGGTCCGGCGCGCACAAGATGGATTCGACTTCCTTGCGCGACCGTACGGGCCATCCAGCAGGCGGTGTCCACTTTTCCAGTGGATCTATTGCTTCAGCTGACAAAATTTTCTCTCCTAAACGATAAAAATTGTTCTATTTGTTGAACTTGCCTCCTGCGGCGGCTTTTTCCTGCAACATGTTCGCGACCGGCAGGCCATGTTTTTTCAAGCCGGCGACAATATTGTCGAGCCCAACCGTATCGGCCCAGAACATCGGTCCACCGGTATAGAGCGGCCAGCCGTAACCATTGATCCAGACCACATCGATATCGCTCGCACGCTGCGCCATACCTTCCTCGAGGATTTTGGCGCCTTCGTTGACCATCGGGTAGAGCAGGCGCTCGCGGATCTCGTCTTTCGAGATTTCTCGCTGTTCTTTGCCCGCTTTGGCTGCGAATTCGGCGATGATTTTTTGACTTCATCGGAAGGCGTGCGCTGACGCGCCTGATCATAGTCATAGAAACCTTTGCCGACTTTCTGACCCCAACGGCCGGCAGCACATAGGGCGTCGCGCAAGGTTTCGATACGCTCCGGATCGCGATGCCAGCCGATATCCACGCCGGCCAGATCGGACATCTGGAACGGTCCCATGGGGAAACCGAATTCGAGCAATACGTCGTCGACGACCCAGTAATTGGCGCCTTCCATGATCATGAGATTGGCCTGCTCCTGACGCGGACTGAGCATCCGGTTGCCGATAAAGCCGGGGCAGACGCCCGAGACTGCCGCGACTTTGCCGATCTTTTTCGACAGCTTCATCGCGGTCATCAGTACATCGTCTGCGGTCTTCTCGCCGCGCACGATTTCTAGGAGCTTCATCACATTGGCTGGCGAGAAGAAGTGCAAGCCGAGCACATATTCGGGCCGCTTCGTTACCGCAGCAATCTCGTCGATATTCAGGTAGCTGGTGTTGCTGGCCAGGATCGCGCCCTGTTGGACGATTGCATCAAGCTTGGTGAACACGTCCTTTTTGACATCCATATTTTCGAACACGGCCTCGATCACCAAATCGCAATCGGCGAGATCATCGTAGGACAGGCTGGGCGTCAAAATGCCCATGGCATCCTCGACTTGCTGCTCCGTCATGCGGCCGCGCTTGGCTGTGTTCTCGTAATTTTTCCGGATCACGCCAACGCCGCGGTCGAGCGCCTCTTCTTTCAGTTCGACGATGGTCACGGGAATGCCAGCGGAGAGAAAGTTCATGCCGATACCGCCGCCCATGGTGCCGGCGCCCAAGATACCGACTTTATTAATCGGGATGGGATCGATCTTGGGGTCGATACCGTCGATCTTGTTCGCGGCACGTTCGGCGAAGAAATAGTGTCGCATGGCTGCCGACTGGGTGCCGGTCATCAGCTTTATGAACAGTTCACGCTCTTTCGCGACGCCATCGGCATAGGACAATTCCCCCGCAGCCTTAACCGCCTGAATGCCCGCTTCCGGAGCCTCGAAGCCGCGAATTTTCCGGCCGTTTTTCTGCCGGAACTCGTCGAATATCGCGGGGTTTTTACGCCATCTTCGTTGGCTGTGCCTTCGGAAGACCGGGGCGGTTGTTTGCCGATCTGTTCGCGGGCGAAGGCTATTGCATCTTCGGCCAGACTGTCTTCACCGACGATTTTGTCTACAAGTCCGATCGAGTGGGCCTTGGTCGCCGAAATGGGATTCCCAATCACAACCATGGGTAACGCCGCTTCCGCGCCGACGACCCGCGGAAGGCGCTGGGTCCCGGCCGCGCCCGGGATAAGCCCCAGCTTGACCTCGGGCAGGCCCATTTTAGCCGACGGAACAGCAACCCGATAGTGACAGGCCAGTGCAACTTCGCAGCCACCACCCAGAGCGGTGCCGTGAATGGCCGCAACAACCGGCTTGCTGCTGGCCTCCAGCCGGTCGAGGGCCTCGCCCAAATTGGGCCCCTGCATCGGCTTGCCAAATTCGGTTATGTCGGCACCGGCAAAAATGTCCGTCCGTCACAGCGGATCACCACCGCTTCTACCTCATCATCGGATAACGCTTCTTCGATGCCGTCGACCAGTCCTTGGCGTACGGCCGCGCCAAGCGCGTTGACCGGAGGGTTGTTCGAGATGATGACAAGAATATTGTTCTGTTTCTCGGTGGTGACGACAGACATTTTTCTCTCCTTGATTATTATGTCCAGAGGCAGAACAGATGCCATGCGCCATGTCAATCGTGACGGTATATGCTGACATGGAAACCCGCTCCGTTGTGAGATACCCGTGCATGTGCAGCCAGGGAGACAGTAGTCAGCAAATTCGGACAAATCTCGAATTCCGTTAAGAGCATTGCCGGGCCCCAAATGGTTCCGCCGTTTTCGAAAGAAATCATTTCGCAAAATAGCTGCTATTTTAGACAACAGTTTGCTTTCTCCCGGCTCTGCGTTGAATTCGGTACAAGTTTCAAGCCGGCACCCCGATGTGCTGCACAAACAAATAGCGAGAGAGCAATGCCAGTCCGTTCACTTCACCACGTTTCCTTCACCGTTACCGATCTTGATAAAACGCAACAATTTGCGGAAGATTTCGGTCTCCTCACCGTCGAGAAAAGCAACGACAATCTTGTCATGAGAACCGGCGGCGGCGATGCATGGTGTTATCAGGCCCGTCCCGGAGAACGTGGTTTTTCCAGCCTCGGTTTCCTTGTCGACAGTGAAAGAGACCTGGAGAACGCAGTCAGGGACCATGGCGCGACCGCTATCCGCGAGCTCGACACACCCGGCGGCGGTCTGGGAGTGACGCTCACCAACCCTGAAGGGATGAAAGTCGATCTGGTGTACGGAATAGCGGGAGATGTCCCAATAGAAGTTCAACCGGAACTGCGTCCCAATACGCCGGCAGCACGGACCCGATTCGGAGAGCCACAAAGCACCCGTCCACTTGGACCCGCGACTCGCGACGCTGCGCCGTCACGACGATCACGTCCAGTCCACCGGACCGTTGCGCTCTTTCGTCGCTGGCGGAATCCTGAGCCGCGGCCGGCGATGCAAACATCGCGGAAACCAGAGCTATCGAAAGTGCGGCCTTGGATACGGACGCATTACATGTATGGAATTTCATTCTTTTCCTCCCCTTTTGAACACGGTTTTTGCCGCTTGTACGCCGCGGCTTGATACCGTCTCGTGAATAAGCCAGATTCACGAATTGCGAAAATCACTTTCAACAATAGTAATAATCATTTTTGCAGATAGCAAAAATCATTTGTTTATGTCAGTATTCACAAATATTATTTATGGATAAAATGGGTCGGAAACCTCTGATTTCGATGGCGATTTGCAGGTTCCCGGATCACCGCTCGCAATTCGAAGCCTGAAAACCAGAAAAATTCGGGTGTTTGGTCCTAGGTTATAATTCGGGGAAAGGCCGCGATCACTGCAAATCTGGATCATTGCGAAAGGGTCCCGCTACGATGCCTTCGGCAACCCCATCGGCCTCTCACTGACCTGTTTCAATTTCCGGCGCAGCCATATCAACGCTTCATCGGTTTCGCGGCTGGCGTGAAACTGCATCATCTCCTGCATCACCGGCAAACTGATCGGCGGCTCGGCGATGACCAGCGAAGCAGCCGGCGCCACTTTTTGGGCCAGCCTTTCATGCATCAGCGACAGCCGCATGGTACCCGGGATCAGCCAGGGCGCCTGGATGAATGATGGTGCTGTTATCTCGACCCGTCTTTCCAGCCCATGGATTTCCAGGGCCCGTTCGATGAGAGTATTGCGATGACCAATCTGCACGGCAATATGGCCGCAACCGAAGAAGCTCTCGGTCGTTAGGGGCTTCTGCATGATCGGATTGCCGGACCAGCCCACGACGACATATCGCTCCTCGAACAACAGATCGCGCGGATGGTCCGGGTGCACAAAATCTTCCGGTGTCAGAAACAGATCAAGCTCGCCGTTGATCAACTGGTCTACCGTGTCGTGATTGGGCAGAGAGATATCAAGCCGCAAATGCGGAGCCTCGCGTTGCAACACGTCAAGCAAGGGGACGATCAGTACGGTGGTGATATAATCGGATGCCGCAATCTTGAAGCGGCGATCCGATGTCTGGGGATCGAATCCCTTCCCGCTGGAAATCAGACTGCGCAACTGCATTATGGTCCTGGAGATTTCCGGGGCTAGGGCGATCGCCCGCGCGGTCGGTATCATCTTCTTGCCATGTTGCTTCAATATGTCGTCTTCAAAGGATTCCCTCAGCCGCTTCAGGGCAGCGCTCATGGCTGCCTGGGTGACGTTGAGGCGGTTGGCGGCACGGGTCACGTTGCGCTCCTGCAACAGCACATCAAAAGCCACCAGCAGATTGAGATCGAAATTGTCCAGCCGCATTGGCAATAGATAGCAGTTATCTAAGGTGGCTTAAACAGAAAATTGAATTGATGGTCTTGTCGCTTACCCACTGCCCCTGAGGGTCGGCAGTATGCACATAGGCCATCGCCCAAGCGTCGTTTCGCCAAGCGTCGTTTCGCCAAGCGTCGCTTCGCAGCGTAGGTCACCTGTCGCTCGTCAATTGCCCCAGGGCCCTGATATTATGCCAAAGCCTGGTACAAGCGGACCGTCTAAATTAATCCTAGGCGTCCGGCTTCCTCGCGCTCAGCAGACGATATTCCGACATCAGCCCCTTGAACAGACTGTAGCAACAGACCAGCAGCACCACGGTAAACGGCAGGCCACTGGCTATTGCTCCGGCCTGCAGCGTCCCCAATGCCGTGGCACCGCCGCCGACCAGCAGCGCCGCTGCAACCATGCCCTGCAATACGGCCCAGAAGATGCGCTGTGCAACCGGCGCGTCGGTTCGGCCACCAGCCGTGATCGCGTCGATTACCAGCGAACCGGAATCGGAAGATGTTACAAAGAATACGATCAGAAGAAGGATGGCGAGAGACGATGCGATAAAGGGGAATGGCATATTCTCGAGCATCTGGAATAGGACCAGCGGTACTTCGCTGATACCGGCGGGTAATTGACCGACACCTTCCTTCACCTGCTCGATGGCCGTCACCCCGAAGGTGGTGAACCAGATGATCGCGACGATCACCGGCACAATGAGCACCACGGTCAGAAATTGCCGGATGGTCCGTCCCCTTGAAATCCGGGCGATGAACATGCCGACGAATGGCGACCAGCTGATCCACCAGGCCCAGTAGAATATCGTCCAGCCATGATACCAGATCTTATCCTCACGACCGGTCCAGTCACTCAAAGGTATGGCATATTCCGCATAGCTGGCGACAGCAGTTCCGAAGCCCTGGAATATCTGCATCGTCGGACCTGCGACAAATACAAAGGCGAGCAGCAATGCGGCCAGAAACATATTGATGTTGCTCAACAGCTTGATGCCGCCGTCAATGCCGCGGATCACCGAAATGATCGCCAGTCCGGAGATGACAACGATCAGCAAGAGCTGCGATGTCAGGCTCGCATCGACCCCGAACAGGAAAGATATTCCGGTGGCAGCCTGTTGCGCGCCAAAACCGAGCGAGGT
Organism: Sphingopyxis sp. BSNA05; assembly: GCF_013265645.1. Taxonomy (NCBI): domain Bacteria; kingdom Pseudomonadati; phylum Pseudomonadota; class Alphaproteobacteria; order Sphingomonadales; family Sphingopyxidaceae; genus Sphingopyxis; species Sphingopyxis sp. BSNA05. Next base: position 16,977 of record NZ_PYIA01000114.1, read on the forward strand.
TGCCAGCCCGAAAAGCGTCGCGATCACGGCGAGAATATCGATAAGATGGCCAGGCCACCCCCAAATCCGGTCACCCAATATCGGGTAAAAAGTCGAGCGTATGGTGAGCGGCAATCCCTTGTTGAAGGAGAAGAAAGCGAGCGCCAGCCCGATCACGGCGTAGACCGCCCATGGCGTGAGGCCCCAATGGAACACGGTCGCGCCGAGCGCCAGGCGTTCGGCCTCGGGCGTCAGCGCTTCGGCATTGAGCGGTGTGCCACCCCAGTCGGTATAATAGGCCATTGGTTCGGCGGCACCGTAGAACAGCATGCCAATGCCGACACCGGCGGAGAACAGCATGGCTATCCAAGAGACCATAGTGAATTCCGGCTTGGCCCCCTGCCCGCCCAGTCGGATTTTTCCCAGAGGAGAGATGGCGACAGCAACACAGAAGAACAGCACGAAATTCGTGGCAATAACGAAGAACCAGTCAAAATATCGCAGCGTCCAGGCTTTGGTTGTCTCGAGTCCGTCTTGCGAGATATGCGGAAATACCAACGACAGCAGCACGAACGCGATAATCAGAATGGCGCTGATGAAAAACACCGGATTGTGCATTTCCAGACCGAATGTATTTACATTGTCCTGTCCCGCTTCATAATCGGTTTCATAATCCGTATCGACAACATCCGCCGCAGTTGTTTCCGTTCCGCTCACTGTCGTGGCTCCATCTTTTTATTTCCCAACGCATCTTTCAACGGCTGCAAATGTGATTGATAGCGGCGCCACAAGTCGACACTCGCTCTGGTGATTGGCCGGCGCACTTGCTCGGAACTGGCAGTACGCACAGCGCGTTCGGTCTGGTGAAAATCGATACAGGCCTGCTCAAAGGGCAAATCCAGATGATCGAGCATCCGGCGGACCTGCCCGACGAGATCGTCGAGCACATCTTCATGCTGCACCCGCAGGACAGCACCGGGTAGTACATTGTCCCAATGGTCCATCAACCGAACATAATCCCGGTAATATTGCCCCACGTCCTGCAGCCCGTAAGTGAATTCCTGCCCCTCGGCGAACAGCTGCTTGAAACCGGAAAAGCAACAGGCCATCGGCTCCCGTCGCGCATCGATAATTCTGGCATTGGGTAATATCAGTTTGATCAAACCGATGTGCCGGAAATTATTAGGCATTTTATCGATAAAAATGGTGCGCCACTCCGGTGAATTCGGGTGCTGTCGATATATTCCTGCCCCATCGCTCGCAGTTGTTCGGCGTCGAGGTGAAAAAGATTGTCCGGATATAGAGAGTCGTTGCCCGCCTGCTTGGTCCGCCGCAGCCGGTGCGCGAGGGACAGGATATTGGGCAATTCCAGCGTACCGTCAATCTGGCTATGCGACGCCAATATCTGTTCCAGCAAGGTCGAACCCGCGCGCGGCAGTCCGAGGATGAAAATCGGGTCCGGAGCATCGCAGCCTTGGCCAGTGTGCTTGTCAAAAAGCATTTCCGTACAAATCTCGATCTGGCGGTCAAGTTCATGCGTCATTTGATCGGCGTCATAGCGCGACTGTACGCGTTTCAACCGGTTTCCGCGATCATAATGGCCAAAAGACCTGTCATAATCCTCGCGGTCTTCATAGGCCTTGCCCAGCGCGAATCCGATATGGATCCGGTTTTGATAGCTCAGCCGATTGCCGGATTCCTGAGCCTCCATCTGATGCAGTTCCTCGTCGCTGAAGCGATAGATTTTCAGGTTGGCCAACCCATACCATGCATCTCCATGACCGGGATCCGACTGAATGGCCCTTTGGTAGGACAGGACCGCTTCTTCATGGCGACCAAATGTCTTCAGCGCATGCCCGCGAGATGTCAGTGTGACGGGATCATCAGGCAAGCGGTGCAGGACCTTGTCAAACAGTTCCAGCGCCTGTTCATAATCTCCGGTCTGCATCGACTCGATGGCGTAGAGCGATTGGAAAACCGGATTGTCCGGTTGCCGCCGATAGAGAGTTTCGCTTTGTTGCAATGCTTCTGCAAATTTCTGACGTTTGCGAAGCACCTGGATATAGTCGATCCGTACCTGAATGTTATCCGGTTCAAATTCCAGTGCGCTTTCCAACAGGAAATCCGCATCTTCCAATATTCCGAGCCGCGAACCGATATCCGCCAGCAAGCGCATGGCCTCCACATGCTGGGGATTGTTTTGCAGGAAGTGCCGGCAGGCCGCCTCGGCCTTGAGCAGCTTTCCCTCATAAAGAAGATTCGCAATCACAACCAATGGCTTTGGCATATTGCCGATCCGCTGTTCCTGTCCGCGCATCTCCTTAGCGGCATCGTGATGGCCCCGGCTTTCCAGAATCTCGGCCTGCGCTCTCCAACTGGCCTGCAGCGCGGGATTGCATTGGCATGCACGCCGATAGGCAATCATCGCCTTGTCCAGATCGCCTGCGGCCTTGAGGATATGACCTTCTTCCTGATGCGCCCGGCCAAAATCGGGAGACAGGCTCTTGAGACGTTCGACGCTTGCAAGAGCGCCATCGCCAAGACCCAGATAGCGCTCGCAAACCGCCTTCATGTAGAGAGCGTCGATATTTTCTGAGTCGGCCCGCAAGGCGCTATCCGCCAAGCGCAACGCAGCATCAAACTGCCCCTCATACATTCGGGTGCGGACCAGTTTCAGCTGCTCTTCGATATCAGGACCGGATTCTGGCATCTGTTTTTGGCTTATAGTCCTCAATGTCCGGGGAGGCCCGCCAAGCGGCGAGCCTCCCCAAATGTTTCTTCAACTCAATAGGCGAAAGAAATGCGGGCGCCCACGGTCAGCGGACGATTTACAGTTATCCGCGCACGATCATAAACGAAACTTCCGCTTATCTCGGCCCTTTCGTCGGTCAGATTCTCGCCAAAGATTTCAAACGACCAGCTGTTGTCCGTCACACCCGCTGCAAGTCCGAAGGTAGTCCAACTGTCCAGCGTGATCCGGTTGATCTCGATGATGTCGGTAGCGGACGAGGCGGAATAGGTAATCTGCGGCTGGACATGCGCCGTCCAGTCACCAAAAGCCTCCCATTCGTAACGGGCCCGTATATTGCCCTGAAAACTCGGCGCATAAGCAAGGCTGCGTCCCTCGACGACATCATTGGTCGGAGTCAGTACGTCGGTGATCTCCGTATCCAGGATCGAGAATGCCGCGCTGATGGTCAGGCCATCGGCAGCATAAGGCGCGATTGTGATATCTGCCTCGATACCGCGGATCTCCGCATTCGCCGCATTGTCCGAGAAGAACAAATTGGTGATGCCGGTGTCAAAAATCGTGGTCTGCAAATTCTGCACATCGACAAAGAAGGCGCTACCGTTGAATCGCAGCTGATTATCGAAGAGCGAGGTTTTCCAGCCGATTTCATAATTGGTCACATCATCGGTTTCGAGCGCGAACGGTACGGTAAAGCCACCCGGGCTTTGCGCGCCGCCCGGACGATTCAGCAGACCTGGCCGGAAGCCTTCGGAATAGGTTGCATAGAAAAGCAAATCCTCGGTCGGCGTCCAGGTCAGATTGGCCTTGAAGATGAAGCCGTCCGTTGCCGCCTTGTCCGGCGCGCTCAGCGAGTTGAACACCTGCTGTGCCTGCGCCTCGCTCAACCCGGCAGCCTGAATATCGGCAACCGTCTGGCCCTGAGTAAAGGTCTGGCGCAGCGCGTCATCGCAACTGCCAATGAAGGTAAAGCTGCCGTCACCGTCATAAAGGTCGCTGATATTGGTGCCGAACGCATTTTCGTCAACGCCGCTGGAATTGCAGAAAGACGAATTGGCGCTGCCTTCGAGATCGACTTTCACGTCATAATAGCGCGCGCCGAGAGTGATCGCGAACTGGTCCGAAATATCATATGTCGCTTCGCCGAACAGTCCGAATTGCTTGTCGGTGCGGCGCACATCGTTGCGGAATATGACACCTGCGGGATAGGCTCCTGTATCCGTATTGAACGCGTTGGGCTGGGAGAAATTGGCTGGAAAGGAACCGCCGAACAAATCTATCGCGGTGCTGCCAGGATAGGTAAAGTCATTGCGCTCTGACAATTCCAGATCGCTGTAGAAGCCACCAGCGGTCAGGCGTAGCGGGTTATCGGCAGGAGTGTTGAAGCGCAGCTCGTGCGTCATCACTTCCGTCTCTGTCCGTGAGTTGACCAGCAGATTCGGTGCCTGGCAAGTCCCGGTGGGTGCCCCGCCCGGATAAGAAACCGAACCATCACAGATATAGTAAGGCAGATACTGGCCAACGAACAGATAGTCGGAATAATCGACCCGCTGCGACGTTTCGCGCTTGGTATAGGCACCGGTGTAAACCAGTTCCAGCGCACCAATGCGGCCTTCCAGGGTCCAGCTCGTATTGCTGAAATCATCCTGGATTTCATCCTGTTCGAAACGTTCTATCTGCAAGTCGTCGAGCGTCGGATCTTCGAAGAACACGCCGTCGGAGTCCAGACCCTGACGGGCATGGGCCACAGTCAGGCTCCAGTCATTCGAGAATTCATATTTGCCGCCAACGCGAAAGCCGAGATATTGCGTGTCGTTGAAATTCTTTTCGGCCAGGGCCGAATTGTCTGCCAATATGAAATTGACACCGGACAAGTCAGCGCCCGACTGCAGACCGTCGCGGGAAGCGCTCACGGGAACGCCATTGTCGCGCACCGTGCCGGCAGAGCGGAAACGGGCACTGTCGGCAGTGCTGCGCGTACCGGCTACATTGTCGATATAGCCGCCCTTGTTGTCATAATAGCCAACCGCACGGACGGCGAAGCTGTCGGTCACCGGGATATTGACCATGGCTTCGATATTATAGCTCGGGTCACCGCTTTTCGTGAAAGCGAGACCGGATTTTACCTTCGCCTGAAACTGTCCGATAACAGGTTTGTTGGTGATCAGGCGCACTGTGCCCGCTTGCGAGCTGGCACCGAATAATGTGCCCTGCGGTCCCGACAATACTTCTACGCGCTCGAGATCGGCGGCATAGACGTCGAGATTGCGACCCGGCTGAGACACAGGCTGTTCGTCGAGGTAAAGCGCTACATTGGGCGCCAGTCCGGCGACTCCGGCTGTGGTCAGATTTGGCGTCGTCGATGCCAGACCACGAATATAGATCGTGCTTTGCCCCGGCCCACCGCCTCCGGCTGTCACGCCGGGCAATTGCTGCAGATAATCGTCAAATACGGTAACGCCCAGCTGATCGAGCGTTTCTTCGCCAAGCGCCTGCACAGCGATCGGAACATCCTGCAGATTGGCGCTGCGTTTTGTCGCGGTAACCACGATCTCGGTCACGCCTTTGTTCGTATCCCCTGATACTGATTCTTGAGCTTGTGCTGATGCACAGCCCAGCGCCGCGATAACCGCGAGCGATGCGCTCGTTTTTAAATAGTTCAAATAACCCTCTTGTGGTTCAAGTTCAAATTTAAGGGAAAAACACGTCCGACCGGAAAACCTATCGAACCCACTGCAAAGCCGAAAAATTAAATGTCCCCTGCGACATCGGCTTTCAAATATGGCGGCGGTATAGCAGCTATTACGCTTTTGTGAACCGTCCTGTCCAAAAAGCGATTCTCCGCTGCTATTGAGACCAATAGCGGCCTGAGCCTCGCAATATCTCAGGAGCGAATTGGCTGCCAAAAGCCCTGTTCTGCGGGCGTGTTCCGGACCGGAGCTTGTTCTCGGTCATTGCCTTGCACAGCGGCAAAGCCATGCGCATGCCAATATACCGACGTTGCCTCCCTCCATCGTTCGCGACCCGCGCGGGGAGCAGAGCCGGCCGCTGGTCAGGCGTGATTCTCCCGATCGGCAAGCACTTCGGTTTCTGGCGTGCTGTTTCGCGCAAAGGGTATATTCTGGAAACTCGCCTTGTCTTCGGCGTCCACCTGCTCCCGCCGCCATACGCGCAACAGGGCGAACAGGACTATGGAAAGATGCGCTGCAAAAAGGGTTGAAAACAGCGCCATCGGCCCGAAAAAGGTCAAGGCGAGACCAGCGATGAACGGTCCGGCAATTGAACCGATGCCGAAGACCATCAGCAGCCCGCCGCTGGTCTGGATGAACTGCCCCGGATCGGCATGGTCGTTGGCATGCGCCACGACGATAGGGTACATGGCAAAAATCGCCGCCCCCAGCAATGCGCTGATCAGGATATTTGCGATGCCGGTGTCAGGCCGGAGAAATATGAATGCGCCGTCGGCCGCCATTGCCACCAGAGCCAGAATTATCAGCACTTTTCGGCGGTCAGACCGGTCAGAGGCGCGGCCGACGGGGATCTGGGACAGCGCCCCGGCAAGAATCGGGACGCTGCAAAACAGGACGATGGCCGTTACGTCCAGACCGATATTATTCGCATAAACCGGCGCCAATGCGCCGAAGCTGCCGTTGGATATCCCGATCATCAGGACGGCGAACACGGCGACGGGGGAATTGCGCCAGAGTTGGGGGATGTTGAGCTTGACCTCGAACAGCGGTGACGGCGCGCGGTTCGAACTGATCGTGGTCGGGATCAGCGCCAGACAATAGAAGATAGCCGCCAGCATGAAAAACCAGGCGGTGGATATATCGGCACCGATCAGGATCATCTGTCCGCCGGTCGTTCCAACCAGATTGATCATCGTATAGGTCCCGAAAACGCGGCCGCGGATAGAGGAATCGACTTCTTCGTTCAGCCAGCTTTCGACGATCATTGCGGCCCCGGCGAAACAGAAACCCGATACGGCCCGCAACGGGATCCAGCTCCAGGGACTGGGGAACATCGCCGATAATAATATGGCAATCGCAGCGGTCGCCGCGAGCGTCCCGAACACCCGGATATGCCCAACCCGGGATACCAGCAAAGGCGTGTAAAGGCAGCCGAGTACATAGCCGGCAGCCCAACCTGTCCCCAGCAATCCGAGGGAAAAGGCGCTAAAGCCTTCCTCCGATCCGCGCAGTGGAAGGATCAGCCCGTTGATTCCGCCGGCGATCAGCAGGAACAGAGAGCCGAGCAAAAGAGCGCTGAGAGGGATTAGTCTGGTTGTCATAACCGCCTGATAACTGCTCGAATTTGGAGGCCCTGTCTAGCAAAGCGTCGGCGCAGTGTGCCTGATGCCTGCGATCAGGCCCGGAAACAAACCCTCTCCGGATGTACTTTTGACGGTATAACCGGTCCGAACTTCAGGACGACGGAGTCTTGTGATCGCTTCCGGGAATTGGCGTCGGCGCGTTATTTCCGGCGTTTTTCCGCTCGGCATAGCGCGCGTCACGGGCGGCTTTCTTTTCAGCTTCCGTCAGGCCGAGCGCCAGTTTGGGCTTGGCCTTTTCCTTGGCGGCTTTGCGCTCTGCTTTCGCCTGTTCAAAAGCTGCACGTTTCGCTTCGCTTGCAGCCGCGCGTTTCTGCTCCCGCGCGAGCTCGGCCGCCTTGCGTTCGGCGATGACTTCATCGCTGAGCGGCGGCTTGGCCTTCAGCTTCTTGAGCGCAGCCTGCTTGGCTTTGGCCGCCATTTGAGTGCGTTCCTGGAATGTAGGTGGTGAAAATGGCGGCATTTGGGTTCATGTTTCCTTGATGGTGCGATGGAGGCGTAGGCGCCGGACTAATTCCGCACATTGATGCCGCCCGTACAGCCATTGGCCCCTTCGGGCAATGTTTAAGCACCCCTATGCTGTTATATCGCATCGCAGACAGCACAGGCAGGACCATGAATCGGGCGGGTTCCGCCAATGTCATGCGATGCAGATTGATACGCTTCGCCAACAGCGATCGCAGGAAAAAGGTTCGCAGCCAGAGGCTGCAACCACATAATAGCGAAGGAATTTGCCTGGGCGGAGGCTATATCGACTCTGCCTCTATGCCTGTCCGGCGCGCGCCCGCCAATATGGCGATGGCGCGCGCGGATCAGCCCGACCGGTCAATCCTGTTTGACGGGCCGCGTGTTCGAACTCATGTAACCCGCATAGCTATCGGTAAATGCAAACAGCACACCGTCGGCTTCTTCCATGGCAAAGCTTGCCGCTTCCTCATCCGAGCTGCCGTAAGTAATCTCGTCTTTTTTGATGGCGGAGATCATCGCTTCACGTTCCGCGGTGCAGGCTGTCTTTGCAGCCTTCTTGAAAGCGCCTGTCCCGGTTTTCTCGTCAAGCTGAGCTCCTGTGAACTCGACGAGGCAGTTGGAATAGGCAATACGCGCGGTTTCCGCGTCGGCGATTGTTACGGCGGATACAGTGCTGAACAAGGCAATACTCAAAAATGCAATCATGACTATCATTCCTAAATTGAGACCGTCTCTATAGCATAACTGAAATCCAGGAGCGAAGCAGAATCCAACGTACTCCCGCTAAAAATTTCTCGGCAGTTGCCGGCCCGAACGCTAATTGCAGATTTTTTCCAGCGCCACATATCGACATGAATATTGCATGGCTCAGTTCATATTGGGGCTTGCAACGCGAATCATTTTCGGCGAATGGGGCGCCAGATATCGGGTTTCTCTTAATCGAGAATTCAAAGGGAAATCGGTGAGAAGCTGGCTCCGGCCTGCTTCAAATCCGGTACTGCCCCCGCAACTGTAAGCGGCTAGTCGATATGCCAAATGCCACTGGATCTCCGGATCTGGGAAGGCGGTGTATCGACAGCGATCCGCAAGTCAGGAGACCTGCCTGTTATCGTCGTTCTTCAGCCGGACGGGGTGTGTCGGGTGAACGGGGCTTTTCCCTGCGTAACGGCAATATTGGTCGTTAACACAAGGAAATATAGTCATGCCGAAATTCAAACAACTGACTTCCCGGCTTCTGGGTAGCGTCGCTCTGTTGTCCGCTCCAGCCGCCTTTGCCCAGGACAATCCGGACCAGGTGGGCAGCGATGAACTGATTGTCGTCACCGGAACCCGTTCGGGCGAGGCTATCGCACCGGATATTCAGGCAGGCTCGTTGACTGTGATTGACGGCAGCCAGATCGTCAACCGCCAGGTACGCGAGGTTTCCGAAGTGCTTCGCGACGTGCCCGGTGTCGCCGTCAGCATTGTCGCCGGACAGACCCAGTTGCGACTGCGTGGTGCGGAAGGCAATCACACGCTTTTCCTGATCGACGGGATAGAGGTTTCCGATCCCTTCTTTGGCGAATTCGATGTCGGAACACTGATCGCTGACGATAGAGCACAGATCGAGATATTGAGAGGCCAGCAAAGCGCTCTGTACGGATCGGACGCCATCGGTGGCGTGGTGCATTACCGCACCCTTAGCGGCGCAGCCGCTCCGGGCCTGTCGGCGCGGATCGAGGCGGGTTCGTTCAACAGCGTCAACAGCGCCGCCCGCCTTGGCGGAAAGACGGGTGCTTTTGACTATGTCGTCACCGCAACGATGGTCAGCACCGACGGCCAGCCCAATGCGCGCGGCGGAACCCGTGATCTGGGCAGCGATACAGCGGCAGTCGCCTTTGTCGGCAATCTGCAAGCGACCGACAATTTGAGCTTCGGTGTCGTCGCCCGCTATTCCGAAAATAGCGGTGATTTTAACGGCACCGAAGGCGATACGACGAGCCCGAATTTTGGACAGATCATCGACAGCCCGGGCCGGGGCTTTGAAAATCAGGGTCTCTATGGTCTGGTGAAAGCCGAGCTAGATCTGATGGACGGTCGCTGGTCGCACCGGGCCTCCGCGCAATTTGCCAATAGCGAAAGGCGCGGATTTTCCGGTGGATCGCAAAGCTCCGGCAGCATCGGCAAGCGCCTCAAGGGCAGCTATGAAACGACTGCAAAATTCACTGGTGGCGCGCTCGAGCACCGGGTGACCTTTGCTACCGACATCGAACGCGAGACCTACCGGAACGACGACCCGTCCGGATTCGCCTTCACCGGAGAAAGAAGCAACGAGAATCTCGGACTGGTCGGCCTCTACGAACTGGAAGCCGGCGGCCGTGCATCGTTCAGCGCGGCGATCCGCTATGATGATAATGACGGCTTCGCCAATGTGACCACCTATCGCGTGCAGGGTGCCTATTTGCTGCCCACCGGAACCCGGTTGCAGGCGGCCTATGGCACCGGCGTCAAGAATCCCGGATTCTTCGAACTGTTCGGCTATTTTGACGGCCAGTATATCGGTAACCCGGACCTGACCCCGGAAAAGTCGGAAGGATGGGAAGTCGGCGTTACGCAGAATTTCCTCCAGGGTCGCGGCAAGATCGGACTGACCTATTTCGAAAGCGAACTGGAAGACGAAATCTACACGACCTATCTGCCACCGACCTTCGCCGCGACGCCGGCCAACCGGGACAGTCTTTCGAAGCGTAACGGCGTCGAGACCTGGCTCGAAATCGATCTGGATGACAGTTGGCGGATCAACGGCAGCTATACCTATATGCGGGCGCGTGAAAATGGCGTGCAGGAAGTGCGCCGGCCGAAACATATCGGAAGCATCGCCATCGACTGGCACTTGCCGGACGACAAGGCCGGGGTAACCTTGGTGGGCCGCTATAATGGCGCGCAGCAGGATGTGGCCTTCACCGACCCCAGCTATGTGCCGGTCGATGTCCGCCTCGACGACTATCTGCTGATCAACCTGAACGGTCGCGTCAAAATTGCCGGCAATCTCGAGCTGTTCGGGCGCGTTGAAAACCTGTTCAATGAGCGTTATGAACAGGTGTTCAGTTTCGTTTCGCCCGGTAGATCTGCCTATGCCGGCATTCGCGGTCATTTTTGAATTCAGAAAACAAAGGGAAACATGCTTATGACGACGCAATCATTGTCCGGAAGAGCGGAAAATATCTGGGCCGCGACCTTGGCCTCCGCTTCCGTTCTGGGAAGCTGGATATTTGCCTGCATGATGCCGTTCACCGCGATCGGCGTATTGCTTGCCGCGACGTTGCCAGTACGCAAGGCGATGACCTGGATGGCCGGTGTCTGGATTTCGAACCAGCTGGTCGGTTTCCTGATCCTCGACTATCCGCGCACGCTCAACAGCTTCGCCCATGGCGGCAGCATGCTCGTGGCCAGCGTGGCCGGTCTTCTGGTCGCCCATCAGGTGCTGAAAATGCGCAAGGATGAAGGGCTCCTCAGCCTCGGCATGGCCTTTGTTGCAGCTTTTGTCGCCTATGAAGCCCTGCTCTATGTTGCGGCTCTCTATCTGGGTGGCATTGCGAACTTCTCGGCGGATATCGTCTGGCTGATCGCCAAGAATGACATGATCTGGTTCGCTGGACTGCTGGCCGTGCGCACGGTTCTGACCCGCGCCCTGCCCCGCTTCTACGCACCACAGCTGGCTGCGCGATCCGCATGAGCGGCGACCTTCGCGTCGTATCGCTATTACCCAGTGCCACGGAAATAGCCGTGGCGCTGGGCCTCGAACCCAATATTGTCGGACGGTCGCACGAATGCGACTTTCCCGATTTTGTCCGGGACCTTCCCATTTGCACCTCGACCAAGCTGGAAAAGGGCCTGCAATCGGACGAGATCGACAAGCGGGTCCAGGAAATCGTGCGCCAGGGCCTGTCAGTCTATGAAGTCGATACGCCATTGCTGCAGTCATTGAAGCCCGATGTCATCCTGACCCAGTCGCAATGCGCGGTCTGCGCGGTGACGCCGGATGATCTGGAAGAGGCGCTGGCAAGCTGGATCGGCCAGAAGCCGAAACTGATTTCTCTTGCCCCTGACAATCTCGACGACGTGTGGCGTGATTTCCGCAGCGTCGGCGAAGCGGTTGGGCGCACCGAGCAAGCCGAGCAGGCAATTGCAGAATTGCAGGAACGCCTGCGCCAATTGGGTGCCAACAAAGCCCCTCCGCCAACCGTTGCCGCGATTGAATGGATCGAGCCGCTGATGGTGGCCGGGAACTGGGTTCCCGAACTGATCGAGATAGCCGGCGGACAGTCGCTCTTTGCCACTGCCGGCCAGCATTCGCCGTGGCTGGAGTGGGATGACCTGCTCGCTTCCGATCCGGACAAGATCATCTTCATGCCCTGCGGTTACCAAATCGGCCAGACGCTGGCCGAGATGCCGACCATGGTGAAGCATCCGCATTGGCCGAAGCTGTCGGCGGTCAAAAATGGCGAGGTCTTCCTTGCCGACGGTCATCATTTCTTCAACCGTCCGGGGCCGCGACTGGTCGAGTCCGCCCAGATCATCGCCGATACGCTATATGCGGATCCCGGCGATAATGGCGACCTGTCAAAGGGCTGGATCCGCTGGACCGGTGAATGACGATCGGGGCCTCGCACCGATAGCGATCCGATCTTTCGGTGCAATAGCCCCGTAAAATGAAAGCCTTACATTTTCGGCCGATTCACCCTTGAGCGTGAATCAGCAACCTCTTGCTCGTCGACTCTGCACCTGCGACGACAAAAATCTTGTTTCCCGTCCTTATACTCTCCGGAGCAAAGGACGGGAGCGGCCTCCTGCCTGAGCAGAGCACCGTCACATATGCAAGACGCGTCCATAGGCATCGAGCACGCTCTCGTGCATCATCTCGCTGAGCGTCGGGTGCGGGAAGACGGTGTTCATCAGTTCCGCTTCGGTCGACTCCAGCGTCTTGCCAATGGTATAGCCCTGGATCAGTTCCGTGACTTCCGCGCCGATCATATGGCGCCGAGCAATTCGCCCGTCTTGGCGTCAAACACGGTCTTGATGAAGCCCTCCGTCTCGCCGAGCGCAATCGCCTTGCCATTGCCGATAAAGGGGAATTTGCCGATCTTGACATCATGGCCCGCTTCCTTGGCCTTGGCTTCGGTCAGGCCGACGCTGGCGATCTGCGGGTGGCAATAGGTGCAGCCGGGGATATTGTTGACGTCCATGGCATGGGGATGACCGTCCTTGCCCATCGACTGGGCAATGGCTTCCGCCGCGATAACGCCTTCATGGCTCGCCTTGTGTGCCAGCCATGGGCCGGCAGTGCAGTCACCGATTGCATAGATGCCGTCGATATTGGTCCGGCAATATTCATCGGTTTTGATATGATAGCGTTCATCCGGTTGGACACCCAGCTCATCGAGGCCGATGGTCTCGATATTGGGCTGGATACCCACAGCCACGATGACATGGCTGAAATCGTGAGTCTCTTTCTTGCCCTTGCTGTCCTCGATCTCCGCCTTGACGCCCTTGTCGCCGGTTTCGATGCTCTTCACCCCTGCGCCGGTCATGATCGTCATGCCCTGCTTTTTCAGCGATTTTTCGAGGAATTTCGAGATTTCCTCGTCTTCCACCGGCACGATCCGGTCGAGCATTTCGACGACCGTCACATCAACGCCGATATCATTATAGAAGCTGGCAAATTCGATGCCGATCGCACCCGATCCGATGACCAGCAATTTGGTCGGTGTCTCGGTGGGAGTCATCGCGTGGCGATAGGTCCAGATGCGCTTGCCGTCGGCCTTGGCAAAAGGAAGATCGCGGGCGCGGGCGCCGGTCGCGATGATGATATTCTTGGCCTCAAGCTCTTCCTCGCCCTTGTCGGTCTTGACGGTCAGCTTGCCCGGCGCGGTGATCGTGCCATCGCCCATCACGACATCAATCTTGTTCTTCTTCATCAGGCCGGTGACGCCTGATTGAGTTGCTTGGCCACGCCGCGCGAACGTTTGACAATCGCGTCCAGATCGGCGCTGATCTTCTCGGCAGCCAGTCCATAGTCGGCGGCATGTTTCATATTGTGGAAGACTTCGGCGGAGCGCAGCAAGGCCTTGGTCGGGATACAACCCCAGTTGAGGCAGATGCCGCCGAGATTTTCGCGTTCGACAATCGCGGTCTTCAGGCCCAGTTGCGCGGCGCGGATCGCGGCCACATAGCCGCCGGGGCCGGAACCGAGTACGATGAGGTCATATCCGTTTGCCATGTTATTCCTTTTCGATAATCTCTAGTCTAAAGCGGGTACCTGCACCGGCTTGCCATCCCGGTCCACCGCCACAAATGTGTAGACGCCCGACGCAGCCTTGGTCATTTCGTCCTCGTGCCGGTCACGCCGGAAGGCTTCAACGTCCACCGTCATCGAGCTGCGGCCGATTTTGGCAAATTCGGCGTAGACCGATAATTCGTCGCCGATTTCAACCGGATGGCCAAAGCGGACGTCATTCGCGCCCACCACCACGGACTGATGCTTGCTATGCTGCGCCGCCAGCGCGCCGCCGGCCTGGGCCATCTGCGCCATCAACCAGCCGCCAAAGGCCACGCCGTAGGGATTGCCTTCGGTCGGCATGACGATGGTGCGGATAGCGGGAACTTTCTTGCTCAGGTCGGTCAAGCGAGCATTCCCAGCGGGTTTTCGCACAGTTCCTTGAAGACCTTCATCAATTGCGCGCCGTCCGCGCCGTCAATCGCGCGGTGGTCGAAGCTACCGGTCGCGCTCATGATCGTTGCGATCTGCAGGCTGTCGTCAATGACATGCGGGCGCTTCTGCCCTGCCCCGATTGCCATGATCATCGCTTGCGGCGGGTTGATTACAGCGTCGAAATTCTTGATCCCAAACATGCCCATGTTGGAGATGCTGGCGGTGCCGCCTGATATTCGTGCATCTTGAGCTTGCCGGCCTTGGCGCGATCAGCAAGGTCTTTCATTTCTGTGGAAATGGCGCTGAGCGATTTCGTGTCGGCGCTCTTGATGATCGGCGTAATCAGACCGCCGGGAATGCTGACCGCTACCGAGATATCGGCGCGTTCGAAGGCCTTGAGCTGATCGCCCTCGATCGAGACATTGCATTTGGGCACCTGCATCAACGAGACAGCCAGGGCCTTGATCAGAAGATCATTGACCGACAGCTTGATGCCGCGCGGTTCCAGCGAGGCGTTGAGTTCGCTGCGCAATTTGAGCAATTTGTCGAGCTCGACATCCACCGTCAGGTAGATATGCGGAATCGTCTGCTTGGCTTCGGTCAGGCGACGGGCAATGGTCTTGCGCATGCCGGACAGTTTTTCGGCGGTGTGCGGGATGTCGAAATCGCTGGTAGCTGCCGAAGTCTGCTTGGCCGGTGCTTCGACCGGCTCAGCACGAACGGATTTTTCCTCAGGCCGTTCGCCCTGAGCTTGTCGAAGGGTACCGCCTTCCGCTCCGTCAATATCGGCCTTGATAATCCGCCCGTTGGGACCGGAGCCCGACACA
This sequence comes from Sphingopyxis sp. BSNA05, assembly GCF_013265645.1. NCBI lineage: Bacteria > Pseudomonadati > Pseudomonadota > Alphaproteobacteria > Sphingomonadales > Sphingopyxidaceae > Sphingopyxis > Sphingopyxis sp. BSNA05. The sequence continues at coordinate 32,021 of NZ_PYIA01000114.1, forward strand.
GCGGTCAGGTCGACACCTTTCTGTTCAGCCAGACGGCGCGCAAGCGGGCTGACTTTCAGGCGGTCTTCGCCGGAATCTGCCGCAGCTTTCGGTGCCGGTGCCGGGCTAGCTTCGGGAGCGGGTGCCGGTGCTGGCGCGGGCTCTTCTTTTTCGGAAGCAGGCTTCGCGGCCTTCTCGGCCTTCGGTGCAGGCGCGGCTTTTGCATCGCCGACATCTTCGCCTTCTTCCGCGATGATCGCGATGACATCGCCAACCTTCACATTCTCGGTGCCCTCGGCGACCACGATCTTGGCGATTACACCTTCGTCAATCGCTTCAAATTCCATCGTTGCCTTGTCGGTTTCGATTTCCGCCAGTAAATCGCCGGACGACACGCTGTCGCCTTCCTTCACCAGCCACTTGGCAAGGGTCCCTTCTTCCATCGTCGGGGAGAGCGCAGGCATTTGGAGATTGATGGGCATGGCCGATGATCTTTCCTGAATTGGTCCTGTTTTCACGTAAAGCTGTCCAACATTGCGCCTATGGCGTCAAGGGCGGTCGCTTGCCTTGCGGCCATTTTTATCGCAACAGGTAATTCTGACAGGGCGAGGAGGGTTCATGCGTACATATCTGGTGGTGATCGACGAGACCGACGAGGCCAGCCTGGCGCTGCGCTTTGCCTCGCGCCGGGCAATGAAGACAAATAGTGCGTTGCACATTCTGGCGCTGGTCGAGAGCGAGGGCTTCGTTGCCTGGGGCGGGGTGCAGGCCACGCTTGAAGAAGAAGCGAAGAGCCGGGCCGAAGCGCTGGTGTCCGGCGCTGCCGGTACCCTGTTCGAGGAAACCGGCATCCGGCCCTCGATCACGGTCAAACAGGGGAAAGGCCCAAAAGTCGTGCGGGAGATGATGGACGAAGTCGACGGGCTGGCTGCCCTGGTGCTTGGAGCCGCCGCAACCGGCGCACCGGGCCCGCTGGTCAGCCATTTTGCCGCCACCGAGGCAGGGACATTACCCTGCCCGGTGATGGTTGTTCCCGGGTCGCTGACCAAGGAAGAGATTGACCGGCTGAGCTAGTCCGCCTTCGCCAGTTCGCCGCGCGCGGGATAGTCGTTTTCCAGCGCGTAATCGATACCTTTGAGCAGTTCGTCGAGCGGCGGCCGAGTGAACGGCATGCTCTGGACGCTGGTGAAGTAAAGCGTCTGGTCGGGTTTGACCAGCAGCATGCCCGGTTCGGAGAATATCGCCGGTTCCTCGCTCCCGGGACGCCCCGACGAGATATAGAGACCCAGATCGCGAGCCATATCCTCACCGAGTCCGTAGCCGAGAAGAAGCTCGTCCACGCCCCATTCGTCGACCGATTTCTGCGCCCGTTCCTGGCTATCCATGCTGATCGCCACCACGGTGATGCCCCGCTCGGCAAAATCGCCCAGCTTGCGTTGCAGTTCGCGCAGCTGCATCTTGCAGATCGGGCAGTGCACACCGCGATAGAAGAGCAGCAGGGTGAAATTATCTCCGAGCCGCTGGCTCAGCTGGAACTGGCCGCCGTCAATCAGCGGGACGGTAAAATCGGGTACGGTGCGGGTAGGCAATAGATTCGACATGGGGGGAGTTCCTTTTCTGTTACAGGATATACCCCCATCCGAGCGGATTGGTTGCTCCGCCACAACCAACTATTTCTTTCGGCGCGCCTTACTCTTGTTTCCGCGAATATTGGCGGGACGACCCGGCTTGCCCTTGCGGTGCGGCTTTCCCTTGCCGGCGCGATGCGGAGCGGGACGCGATCCCATATGGTTGGCACCCTCGGCCAGTTCGAACAACAGGCTGCCGGTCGCGGCATTGGCTTCGACCAGTCGCAGTTCGATCTTCTGTCCGACATTATAGGTGGTGCCGCTGTCCATGCCGGTAAGCTGCTGTTTCGACTCGTCATAATCGAACCGTTCGGCGCCCAAGGTCCGGACCGGCACCAGCCCGTCACCGCCGAGATCTTCGACGGTCGCGAAAAAGCCAAAATTCTGGACACCGGTAATCCGGCATTTGACAACCTCGCCAATCCGGTCTGCCAGATGCGCAGAGATGTAGCGATCCACGGTCTCCCATTCCGCCTTCATTGCGCGACGTTCCAGTTTGGAGATTTTCTCCGAGATCAACTCGAGGCGCCCTGCTTCTTCCTTGCCCAGCCCGGAACATTCCGGAATGACGCTGCTTTTCGGCGCCGGTTGCTCCAGCTTGCAAGCGGTCACCAGAGCGCGATGTACGACCAGATCGGCATAGCGCCGGATCGGGCTGGTGAAATGCGCGTAGCTGCCCAGCGACAGGCCGAAATGACCCATGTTCGTATGGCCATAATAAGCCTGGGTCTGGCTGCGCAAAATCTGCTCCATGACCAGAGGCAGCAATAATTCGTCATCGACCTGCGAGATGAGATTGTTGAAGACCGCCGGCTTGATCACCTGCCCCATGGCAAAGCTCATATCGAAGCTCTTGAGATAGTCCTTCAGCGCGATCAGCTTCTCGCGGGACGGCGTTTCATGGACGCGGTAGATGACCGGAGATTTTTTCGACTCCAGCATCCGCGCCGCCGCGACATTGGCGACGATCATATAATCTTCAACAAGGCGGTGGGCGTCGAGCCGTTCGCGAATGGCAATTTCTACTATCTTGCCCTGATCGTCGAGCACCACCCGCTTTTCGGGCAGATCGAGATTGAGCGGTTCGCGTTCGTCGCGCGCCTTCGCGAGCAGTTTCCAGCAGTTCCACAGAGGTTCCAGAGCCTTGCTCTTCAGCGGATGGTCCAGCTTCCCGTCCATCGCCGCCTGCGCGTCTTCGTAGGCGATATTGCCGGCCAGCTTGACGATCGCGCGGGTGAAGCGGGAACCGGTCACCTGCCCCTTCGCATTGACCGTAACGTGACAGACCAGAGCCGCGCGCTCGACATCCTGTTTCAGCGAACAGACATCGGTCGACAGCGCTTCCGGCAGCATCGGCACAACCCGGTCGGGGAAATAGACGCTGTTGCCGCGCTTATAGGCTTCGCGGTCGAGCTTGCTGCCCGAACGGACATAAAAAGAGACATCGGCGATGGCGATCAGCGCCTTGAAGCCGCCCTTGTTATCCGGGCTATCATCCGGCTCGGCCCATATCGCGTCATCATGGTCGCGGGCATCGGCTGGATCGATCGCCACGATCGGCAGATGGCGCAGATCCTCGCGTTTGTCTTTCGAAATTTCGAGCCTGGTCGCCTGTTCGGCTTCCTCCGTCACCGCATCGGGAAAGTGCAGCGGGATTTCAAATTTATGGATGGCGATCAGGCTGAACGATTTGGGAGCAAACGGATCGCCCAATATTTCCTTCACCCGCGCTTTTACTTCGGAGCCGCGCTTGACCGGTTCGGCCAGTACCAGCTTGCCCGGTTCGGCCTCGCCCAGATCGATAATCGGCGTGCTGCGGCGGATCTTGCGGTCGACCGGTTTCAGCCAATAGCGGTCGCGCTCGTCCTTTTCGACGACGCCCAGCAGCATTTCGCTGCTCTGCGCCAGTTTCTTCATAAGAAAGGCAATATGGCCCTGCCCGCGCTCTTCCGTCCGGGCAAGAATACGGTCGCCGATTGCCAGCGCAGCGCGTCGGCCCTTTTCCTTGATCCTGAGCCTTGGCGCGGGGCCGCTTCCCTCTTCCCATTTCTCAGGAATGCCAATCGCCTCATTGCCGTCAATCTCGACAATCCTGAGCACGGTCACCTTCGGAACGCCGCCCACCTTATGCAAGGCCCTGGCCGGATCGCCCGCCAGCAGACCGTCCTTCGCCATGTCCTTGAGCAGCGCTTTGAGCGCAATCTTGTCCGGACCCCGCAATCCGAAGGCTCGTGAAATCTCGCGTTTTCCTGCAGGCCGTTCCGACCGCTCGATAAAATCCAGTATCTGCTGGCGCGTGGGAGCCTGATTGCTTTTCTGAGATTTGCGGGGACCTGCCATTAATATGCTTTGCCGATGATGATCCGCTCGACCGCCGGTTTGCCCGTGAAAATGCAATTGCCGTCAGCGGGCGCGGCATCAACCGGCACGTTGCGGAACGTCAGCTTTAGTTTTTCAGCCGCTCTTCGATTTCTTCCAGTTCTTCACCGGTCGCCTTGCACCATTGCACTTCCAGCCATCCCGGATGTTTCTTTTTCGCCGCATAGAAACGTTCGACGTCGGACCAATATTCCACGCCCCGCTTGATGTTACCGCTGAGACGCTCCTTGGCTTCTTCATGCAGTGCGGTCTGGAGATCGGACAGCAGGGCCGGGATCTCGGGGATGAAATCCGCCTTGGCGAGAAATTTCGTGTCGAGTTTTCCATTGTCCTGATAAAGCGCGTCGCGCCGGATCATCGCGACCTTGTCCTCGGCCATGTCCCGCGGACCGATTTCGAGAATGACCGGCGCGCCTTTCTTGACCCAGGACCAGCGTTTTGTCTGGGTCTTCGCGCCGCTGATATCGAGCTTTACCCGGACCGGTTCGTCAAAGGCTCTGAGCTGGGCAATATCCTTCGCCAGCGCCTTGCAATAGTCCAGCACATCTTCGTCTTCCGGCTTGTCGCGCAGCATCGGTACGATCACCACCTGATAGGGCGCAATCAGCGGTGGCACGCGCATACCGTCGTCGTCGCCATGGGTCATGATGACGCCGCCGATCATCCGGGTCGAAGTGCCCCAGCTTGTGGTATAGGCAAACTGGAATTCGCCATCCTTGTCCTGATAGCGGATGTTCTGCGCCTTGCTGAACGTCTGGCCAAGGAAGTGGCTGGTACCGGCCTGCAAGGCCTTGCCGTCCTGCATCATCGCCTCGATCGAGTAAGTCGCATCGGCGCCGGGAAAACGTTCATTCTCCGGCTTTTCGCCAGCGACTACCGGCATGGCCAGCACATTTTCCGAAAAGTCACGGTACATTTCCAGAGCGTTCAGCGTTTCTTCCATCGCCTCGGCCTTGGTGGCGTGGGCCGTATGACCTTCCTGCCAAAGAAATTCGGTGGTCCGCAGGAACATTCTGGTCCGCATTTCCCAGCGCACCACGTTCGCCCACTGGTTGATCATCACCGGAAGGTCACGCCAGCTTTGTACCCAGCGGGCAAAAGCGGTGCCGATCACGGTCTCGGATGTCGGCCGTACGACCAGTGGTTCTTCCAGCTTGGCTTCCGGATCGACGACCAGTCCGCCATCTTCGCCCTTGATCAGCCGGTGATGCGTGACAACCGCCATCTCCTTGGCAAAGCCGTCGACATGCTCGGCCTCTTTCGAAAAATAGCTGAGCGGGATGAACAGCGGGAAATAGCAATTTTCATGGCCGGACGCCTTGATCCGCTGGTCCATCAGATATTGCACCCGTTCCCAGATGCCATAGCCCCAGGGCCGCATGATCATGCTGCCGCGCACGCCCGATTCTTCGGCCATGTCGGCTTCGGTAATGACTTGTTGATACCAGGCCGCGAAATCCTCTTCGCGGCTGATTGAAAGGGCATTTTTCTTCACTTGGTTTTCCTGCGGATTAGTTTGTACCGGTAATCAGCTATCGAGCTTGTCGATTTTCGACTGTATATCGGCCAGTTGCTGTTTCAGCGCCATGATTTCGGCATCTTTTTCCGAATCACCGGCCTGCGCTACATCATCCGCTTCCGCGCTATCGCTCTGGCCAAGGCTCAGCGCCTTTTCAAAGACACCGGCCAGCGGGCTTGCCTTCAGGGCATTTTCCACGGCTTCCTGGAATTGCTTCTGGTTCTTGACCGCCATCTGGCCCAGTGGATTCTTGTTGAGCGCACCCTCTACGGCTTCCTGAAACTGCTTCTGGTTCTTGCGGAAATTATCCATCGACGCTTCGAGATAGGACGGCATTAACGACTGCATGCTGTTGCCATACATGGAGATCAGCTGGCGCAGGAATTTCACCGGCAGCATTTGCTTGCCGCTGCTTTCCTCGTCGACGATGATCTGGGTCAGCACATTATGGGTTATGTCCTCGCCGGTCTTCGCGTCGACCACGATGAAATCCTCATCGTTGCGGGTCATCTCGGCAAGAAAGTCTAGCGTGATATAGCTCGACGTCTGGGTGTTGTAGAGGCGACGATTGGCGTATTTCTTGATGGTTATCGGATCACCCGGATTATTGTTCTTGGACTTGGCCATATCAGCTCCCGATGGGTTAGAATCCTGTTGTTGACCAAGACTGTCTAACCGTCAATTATTTACATGTTGCAACAGCACTAAACCTATTTGTGCATTGCCGCAACTTTTGTCGTTATCGGGGATTTTTGCGCAGCATTTTTATTTTGTGCAACTGCGTAGATATATTTCGCCGCCGCGCTATGTCCATTCCCGCGCCAGACGATTGCCTAGCCCGGTGATCAATTCATATTGCGAGAGGCCCGACTGAGACGAAGCGACCTCGAGATCATATTCGCATTCGACCCAGTCGCCTTCTGCGAGATAGGGTGCTGCCGCAAGATCGATCGCGATCAGATCCATCGAAACACGGCCCAGTACGGGCAGCAGCATTCCATCGTGCATGAACATGCCGCTGTTCGAAAAGCCCCGCAAATATCCGTCGGCATAGCCCATCGCCAATATGCCGATCTTGTGCGGCTCGTCCGCAATATATTGCGCATTATAGCCTAGCTTGTCACCTGGAAGCAGCGAGCGGACCTGGAGAATCTCTGCCTGCGGAAATGCCACCTGGCTGACGATATCGTCGAGAGCCGGACGCTGGACACCGCCGTAGAGCGAAAGGCCGGGACGCGTGACGTCGAAATGATAGTCGCTGCCCAGTGCGATGCCGGCGCTATTGGCCAGACTGGTCCGCTTGCCTGGCACGATTTGCAGCGCCGCCCGAAATTGGCTGAGCTGCTCTTCATTCTGTGGCCCGTCTTCATCAGCAGAAGCAAGATGGCTCATCACCATATCGATTCCCATCCCGGCGAACAGATCGGCTTCAAGATCTTCCACATTGATTCCTAGACGGTTCATCCCGCTGTTGATCATCACGTCGCATGGCTTACCCGTCGATTTCCAGCGCTGCACCTGCTCGAGACTGTTCAGAACGGGTTTTGCCGGGGATTGAAGCGCAAATGCCAGGTCCGCAGCCCGCACGCCATTGAGCACGGACACTTCCGCTTTTCCAGCGGTCAGGTCTTCGATTTCCTGCGCTTCCTGCCAATTGGCGACGAAAAAGTCGGTGCAGCCCGCCGCGATCAGCCTGCGCACAACATCCCGGGCGCCCAGACCATAAGCATTGGCCTTGACCGCTGCGCCCGCCCGCGCCGCCCCCGACATCCTGTCCAGCGCCTGCCAGTTCGCAGTCAGCGCCGCAGAATCCAGCTTTACGCGCGCGGTCGACGGAATATGCGGTTTTGTGTCACTCATGCAGCGACCGATAGGGCCTTTATCGGTCTTCGTCGAGAGCCGCTTCGGGGTCGTTCGGTATGCCCCACCAGGCGACGATGACTCCGAAAGCGACGACCGCCCATGTGTACCAGAGACCGGCATATATATCGCCTGACCGGGCGACGATATATCCGGCAATCAGCGGCAGGAAGCCGCCAAGATATCCGGCCCCGATATGATAGGGGATCGACATCGAGCTGTAGCGGATTTTGGCCGGGAACATTTCCGATAACAACGCCGCAACCGATCCGTAGGTCAGAGCGCTCAGAGCGCCCAGTACCAGGAGGATCGCGACAATGCCCAATATGCTGGCCATATCTGGCTGCTGCTTGGCAAAATCATAGCCAAAGGCGGCAAGCGCGTCGCGAATGCCACTGCTGCGGGCACCGCCGTCTGCCATCCAGTCCGGATTGATCGGTATGTTGCTATTGCCAGCACTGAGTTTCAGCGCGCTGGCATCGACCAGCGTATAGGAAACGCCTGCAGATGTCAGCGTTTCCAGAATCTTGCCGCAATCGCTCTGTTCGCGGCTGAACAGTTCGGCAAAGGGATCGGTGCTGCATGCATTACCCTCGACCCGGACGGGGCTCGCCTGGGCGGCTTCGGTCAGGCCGGGATTGGCGAGCTGGCCCAGACCCCAGAAGGCCGGGAACAGCAACAGCAACGAGAGCAAAGCACCGACGATGATCGGTTTCTTCCGCCCCACCCGGTCCGACCATTTGCCGACCACCAGATAGAAGGACATGGCGATCAGGCCGGAGACGAACAATATGATGTCGACGGTGCGCGCCTCCATGTTCATCGGTCCGCGCAGAAAGGACATGCCGGAGAAAAAGGCCGTGTACCAGATCGTCGTCAACACGCCGGTGATGCCGAACAGGGCGACGAAGATACGTTTCTTGTTGCCCGGATAGGTGAAGCTTTCGACAAAGGGATTGCCTGCGGTCTGGCCCGCCGCCTTCATCGCCTGGAACACCGGACTCTCGTTGAGCTTCAGCCGCATCCACAACGATATCGCCAGCAGGATGATCGACAGCAGGAACGGCACCCGCCAGCCCCAGTCGTTGAACGCCTGTTCCGGGATCAGGAAACGGCAGGCCAATATGACGCCGATCGAGAGAACGAAACCGCCGGCAACGCTGGCCTGGATATAGCTGGTATAATAGCCGCGCTTGTTGGTCGGCGCATGTTCGGCGACATAGATGGCCGCGCCGCCATATTCCCCGCCAAGGGCAAGGCCCTGCAATATCCGAAGGAAAATCACAATCAGCGGCGCCGCCAGACCGATCGTCTCGGCGCTGGGGATCAAGCCGACGCCGGCAGTGGCAATGCCCATCAGCGTAACCGTCACAAGGAACGTATATTTGCGGCCCAGCTTGTCGCCGAGAAAGCCGAACAGAATGGCGCCCACCGGACGGAAACCGAAACCGATGGCGAAGGTCGCCCATACCATCAATATTTCGAGCGTCGGATTGCCGCTCGGGAAGAAGGTCGGCCCGATGATGTAGAAGAGCGTGCCGTAGATAAAAAAGTCATACCATTCGAAAATGGTGCCGGCGGAAGAGGCCGCTATGACCAGTCTTATTTCCTTCTGCGTCGGCTCGCGTTGCCCCGCCGCTGCTACATCACTGGCCATATCTTGCCCTCCCCAAGGCGATCACTCTATTCCAGTTCGAGTATCACGGCATCAACGGAAAGGCTATCACCTTGCGCGGCTTCGACGGATTTTACCACGCCGTTTTTCTCGGCCCGGAGAATATTCTCCATTTTCATGGCCTCGACCACCGCCAGCGGCTGGCCTTCGACAACGGCGTCGCCCTCGCCCACATGCAGTGCGACCAGCAGGCCGGGCATCGGGCAGAGCAGGAATTTCGAGAGATCGGGCGGGATCTTCTCGATCATGTGCACCGCATGTTGCGCAACATGGGCGGGCAGGATCCGTGCCTTGTGCGTTGCGCCATGACTGTTGAGTGCGAAACCGTCGGCGGTCTTGGCGATCTTGACCGACAGCGGCTTGCCCGCAACCTCGGCGAGGATCAGGCTGTCACCCGGCGTATATTCGGTGGACAGATCGATCGCGACGCCATCGACCGAAATTTCTTCTTCCGAGATGGTAACATCCATCGTCTTGTCACCGATCTTTACCTGCCACTCCGATGGCGCTTCGAGCCGCTTGCCAAGCTGGCTGTCGACGCGGCGCGCGCGGTCGGCGTGCGCTGTCGCGGCAAAAGCGCCGATAGCGGCAAGATTGGCGATCAGTTCGTCCGACGCCGGAGCGCCCTGGAAACCGTCGGGATATTCCTCGGCGATGAAATTGGTGGTGATATTGCCTTCGCGGAAACGCTCGTGCTGCATCAGCGCCGAGAGGAAATCGATATTGTGACCGGGGCCAACCAGTTCGAACCGGTTCAGCGCGTCGATCTGACGATCAATTGCCTCGATCCGGGTCTCGCCATAGGTAATCAGCTTGGCGATCATCGGATCGTAGAAGATCGACACCTCGCCGCCTTCGGCCACGCCATCGTCGACGCGAATACCCTCTTCGGCTGCCGGTGGCCGATATTTAACCAGACGACCGGTGGACGGCAGGAAGCCGCGATAAGGATCTTCTGCATAGACACGGTTTTCGACCGCCCAGCCCGTCAGGGTGACCTCGTCCTGGGTCAGCGGCAGTTTCTCGCCATAGGCGACGCGGATCATCTGTTCGACCAGATCGAGACCGGTGATATATTCGGTGACCGGATGCTCGACCTGCAGACGGGTGTTCATTTCGAGGAAATAGAAGCTCTTGTCCGCCCCGACGATCAGCTCGACCGTACCGGCACTATAATAGCCCACGGCCTGCGACAGCGCGACCGCCTGTTCGCCCATCTTCTTGCGCATTTCGGGATCGACGAAGGGCGATGGTGCTTCCTCGACAACCTTCTGGTGGCGTCGCTGGATCGAACATTCGCGTTCGCCGAGATAGATGACATTGCCATGTTTGTCGCCAAGCACTTGAATCTCGATATGGCGCGGCTGTTCGATGAATTTCTCGATAAACACGCGGTCATCGCCAAAGCTGGCAAGGCCTTCGCGCTTGGTCGCTTCAAAGCCTTCGCGAACGTCTTTCTCGTTCCAAGCGAGCCGCATGCCCTTGCCGCCGCCGCCGGCGCTGGCCTTCATCATCACCGGATAGCCGATGTCCGAAGAAATGCGCACAGCATGTTCGGTGTCGTCAATCTCGCCGATATGACCGGGAACCACGCTGACGCCTGCTTTTTCGGCGAGCTTCTTCGACTCGATCTTGTCGCCCATCGCGGCAATCGCATTGGGTGGCGGCCCGATGAAGGCAATATCATTGTCCGCCAGTTCCTGCGCAAAGCTGGTCCGCTCCGACAGAAAACCATAGCCGGGATGCACGGCTTCTGCGCCGGTGTCCTTGCAGGCCGCGATGATCTTGTCCGCGATCAGATAGGATTCTGCAGCAGGAGAAGGGCCGATATGGACCGCTTCGTCCGCCATTTTGACATGCGGGCTCCGCGCATCGGCGTCAGAATAGACGGCAACCGTCTTGATACCCATTTTCTGGGCAGTGCGAATGACGCGGCAGGCAATTTCGCCGCGGTTTGCGATGAGTATCTTCTTAAACAAGTTCTTCTCCAAAGTTACGCATTCCCGGCGCCGTCATTGCGAGGAGCGGAGCGACGTGGCAATCCAGAGCGGCAAGCGACCCTCTGGATTGCTTCGCTGCGCTCGCAATGACAATGCGCTGATTTGCGATCTGAATATTTTTGAGCATAATTACTCAGCCGCCTCCAGCTTGCATTCCCGCTGCTCCGCTTCCATCGGAACCAGACCCAGTTTAGCGAACAACTTCTCATCCGCGTCATCACCCGCATTACCGGTGGTCAGCAATTTGTCGCCGGTGAAGATGCTGTTGGCGCCGGCAAGGAAGCACAAAGCCTGCGTGCTTTCGCTCATGCTTTCGCGGCCAGCGGACAGGCGGACCATCGATGCGGGCATGGTGATCCGGGCCACCGCGATCGTGCGGACAAATTCAATATCGTCAATCTTCGCCAGCGGCGTATCGGCCAGCATATCGCCGAGTACCGTGCCCTTGACCGGGACCAGCGCATTGACCGGAACGCTTTCCGGATGCTTCGGCAGGGTCGCCAGAGCATGGACAAAGCCGACCCGGTCTTCCCGGGTCTCGCCCATGCCGACGATACCGCCGGAACAGACGTTGATGCCGCTGTTCCGGACATTTTCGAGAGTCTCGAGCCGGTCGCCGAAGGTGCGCGTGGTGATCACCTTCTCATAATGTTCGGGCGAGGTATCGATATTGTGGTTGTAATAATCGAGGCCTGCCTCGGACAGCATTTCGGACTGTTCCTTGGTCAGCATGCCCAGCGTCATGCAGGTTTCCATGCCCATCTGGCGGACGCCCTTGATCATCTCGATGATCGCCGGCATGTCGCGGTCCTTGGGGTTGCGCCAGGCAGCGCCCATGCAGAAGCGCGAGGAACCGCGGTCCTTCGCCTGCGCTGCGGTTTGCAGCACGGTGCGGACGTCGAGCAGCTTCTCTGCCTTGAGGCCGGACTTCGCACCAGCAGACTGGTTGCAATAACCGCAATCTTCGGGGCAACCGCCGGTCTTGATCGACAGCAGGGTTGATAGCTGGACCTCGCCGGGCTTGTGATTGGCGCGGTGGACGGTTGCCGCCTGGAAAACCAGTTCGTCGAACGGCAGGTCGAACAGCGCGGCGATTTCCTCGCGGGTCCAGTCGTTGCGGACTGTGTTCCCTGCCGCAGGGCAGGTCCCGAACTGTCCTGAGCAATCGTCTGGGCCCCGCCCTGCGGCGGGGAACTGATATTTTCGTCTAAATTCATTCCGCAGCTTCCTCTTCAGGAGGCATATTATGCCCCAGCAATCTCAATATGTCGGCGGCACATTCCACAATATTGCTGCCCGGTCCATAGATTCCGACCACGCCGCTCTTGCGGAGAAATTCATAGTCCTTCGCCGGGATAACGCCGCCGGCAAATACCTTGATATCGCCGCGCCCGGACTCTTTCAGCAGGTTGATCAGTTCGGGGATCAATGTCTTGTGGCCCGCCGCCAGACTGGACGCGCCGACTGCATCGACATTTTCCGCCAGAGCGAGATCGCGAGTTTCGCCGGGTGTCTGGAACAATGGTCCGGAAATCACGTCAAAGCCCATATCGGTAAAGGCGCTGGAGACAACATTGGCGCCGCGGTCATGACCATCCTGCCCCATTTTCGCGACGAGAATTTTCGGCTTGCGACCAAGCCGTTGCGACACGGCATCGACGCCTTCGATGACCATCGCATAGCGGGCATCGCCTTCATAAGCCTTGCCGTAAATGCCCTTCACCGGTGTTGGCTGTGTTTCATAACGGCCGAAGACCGCTTCCATCGCATCGGATATCTCGCCGAGCGAAGCCCGTTTGCGCGCCGCATCGACGGCCAGCGCCAGCACATTTCCGCCGCCTTTCGCGCCATCGGTCAACGCCTTGAGCGCCGCCTGACAGGCAGCCTCGTCGCGATCGGCGCGCATTTTCTCGAGCCGGGCAATCTGGCCCTGTCGGACTTTCGCATTATCGATGTCGAGCGTTTCCATCGCATCTTCTTCGGGAAGGCGATATTTGTTGACGCCGACGATGACTGCATCGCCCTTGTCGACCGCGGCCTGCCGACCAGCAGCGGCTTCCTCGATCATCGCCTTGGGCCAGCCATCGGCAACCGCTTTCGCCATGCCGCCTTCCGAACCCACGCGTTCGATAATTTCCCAGGCCTTGTCGACCAGTTCCTCGGTCAGCGCCTCGACATAATAGCTGCCGCCAAGCGGATCGACGACCTTGGTGATGCCCGCCTCTTCCTGCAGCACAATCTGGGTGTTCCGCGCAATACGTGCCGAGAAATCGGTCGGCAGCGCAATTGCTTCGTCCAGCGCATTGGTGTGCAGCGACTGGGTTCCGCCCAAAGTCGCGGCCATGGCTTCGATCGTGGTACGGATGACATTATTGTAGGGATCTTGCTCGGTGAGCGACACGCCCGACGTCTGGCAGTGGGTGCGCAGCATTTTCGACCGTTCGGATTGCGCGCCGAGATCGGTCATAACGCGATGCCACAGGGTTCGCGCCGCCCGCAGCTTCGCGACTTCCATGAAGAAGTTCATGCCGATGCCGAAGAAGAAGCTCAGACGGCCCGCAAAGGCGTCGATATCCAGACCGGTCGCCATCGCCTGTTTGGCATATTCGCGGCCGTCGGCTATCGTGAAGGCCAGTTCCTGCACCGCCGTCGCGCCGGCTTCGTGCATATGATAGCCGCTGATCGAGATGCTGTTGAACTTCGGCATATGCTCGGACGTATAACCGATAATGTCGGAGATGATCCGCATCGAGGGCGCAGGCGGATAGATATAGGTATTCCGCACCATGAACTCTTTGAGAATATCATTCTGGATCGTGCCGGACAGCTTCTCCTGAGAAACCCCCTGCTCTTCCGCTGCGATGATATAGAAAGCGAGACACGGAATGACCGCACCGTTCATCGTCATCGACACCGACATTTCGTCGAGCGGAATCTGGTCGAACAGGATTTTCATATCCTCGACGCTGTCAATCGCGACGCCGGCCTTGCCGACATCACCCACAACGCGCGGATGGTCGCTGTCATAGCCCCGGTGCGTCGCGAGATCGAAGGCGACCGAAAGCCCCTTTTGCCCTGCCGCGAGATTGCGACGATAAAAGGCGTTGGATTCCTCGGCGGTCGAGAAGCCGGCATATTGGCGGATCGTCCACGGACGTCCGGCATACATGCTGGCCTTGACGCCCCGGGTGAACGGACCAAAGCCGGGCAGACCGGGGTCACCAGCATCTTCTGCGGTATAAAGCGGTTTGACAGCGATACCCTCGGGCGTTTCCCAAGTGAGGTCGCGGCCCTTCACTTCCTTGTCAGCCAGTTCCTGCCAGTCTTTGATCGTCGGTTTATCGGTCATATCTGCCTTGCTTGTAATATTCGTCCAAATCAGCCGTTAACGGTGAGCGGTCTATTCACCCTTAAATTCTGTTGGCCGCTTCTGCAGAAAGGCAATCGCGCCTTCGCGCGCGTCCTTGCTGTCGCCGGCAATCCGCTGGCCTTCGGCTTCCCGCACCAGCGCCGAAGCATAATCGCTTTCGAGCGCAGCTGCTAGATTCTGGCGCATCACGCCGAGAGCCACGGTCGGGCCACCCGCCAGGCGTTTTGCCAGCATACCTGCTTCATCCATCAGCGCAGTATCTTCAACGCATTTGTAAATCAGTCCCCAGTCCGCAGCCTTCTCGCCATGGATCTTCTCGCCGAGCAGCATCATTTCCGTCGCCCGTGCCTTGCCGACAATACGGGTCAGCATCCACGATGCGCCGCCATCGGGCACAAGGCCGATATTGACGAAGGCCTGCAGGAAATAAGCCGATTTACCGGCAATCGCGAAGTCACTTGCCAGCGCGATCGAACAGCCGACACCGGCAGCCGGACCGTTGACCGCCGTAATCGTCGGAATGTCGAGCTTCGCCAGCTTCAGCATCAACGGATTATAATGCTGGAGCAGCGCTGCATAGCTGCCCTGCCCGCCCGACAAGGCGCTGTCATTCTTCGCCTGCAAATCGGCGCCGGCACAGAAGGCACGGCCTTCACCGGTAATCACCAAACGCGCGCATCCTCCAGCTTGTCCAGCGCGATGAAAATGTCATCCGCCATCCCCAGCGAACAGGCGTTGAGCCGCTCCGGCTTGTTGAGCGTGATGGTGGCCACCTGATCGGCGATGTCGAGCTTGATATTTTCGAATTCCATGTTCGGTCCTTTTGAATGTCTCGTCATCCTGAACTTGTTTCAGGACCCAGCGAGATCCTGAAACAAGTTCAGGATGACGATTGTATAATTAATGCCCTTCAGGCGTTTCCATAATTTCCGTTAGCATCCCGCCCATATCCTTGGGATGGACAAAAAGATAAGCGTGCCGTGCGCGCCGATGCGCGGTTCGCCGAGGACGCGCTTGCCCATCGCTTCGAACTCGGCCTTGGCGGCGTGAATGTCGGGCACTTCAAAACAAATATGATGCTGGCCCCCGAGCGGGTTCTTGGTCAGAAAGCCGTGTATCGGGCTATCTTCGCCGAGCGGCTCGATCAGCTCGATCTGGGTGCCGTTGGTCGGGCCTTCCGCCGGCGTATCGACAAAACAGACCTTCACGCCCTGCGCCGGCAGGTCAAACGGTTCGCAAATAGACGTAGCGCCCATGACATCGCGCCAGTGGGCGATACTGTCGGTGATCGACGGCGTGACAACGCCGATGTGATTGAGACGACCCAGTTTCAATGTGCTTCTCCATGCGGAATGAATTTATGGACCAGTGGCGCAATGCCCGCGCCTACAAGAACGCCCAATATGCCCGACAAGAGGGCAAAGGCGATGCCACCGACCATCAGCTTGGCCGAGGCGGGGAACAGGCCGAGCAACGGATGCGACAGCCATTCGATCAGATGTTCCGGGCCGTGCCAGCCCAGCGCAGCAATATTGTGGACCAGCAGTCCGCCACCGACCCAGGCCATGGCCAAAGTGCCGATAATCGAAAGGGCCGCGAGCAGCTTCGGCATCAGCCGGACAAGACTACAGCCAAAGGAGCGCAAAGCGCCCTCGTTATTCTGCGCAATATGCAGGCCGATATCATCCATCTTCACGATCAGCGCGACCGCGCCATAGACCGCCACGGTAATCGCAATGCCGATGATTGCCAATATGATCGCCTGTTCCCACCAG
>NZ_PYIA01000115.1:0-932 GCF_013265645.1 Sphingopyxis sp. BSNA05
CCTCACGGGAGAAGGACTGCACTTGCCCCATTCCGTTCGCACTGAGCCTGTCGAAGTGCACCTATCGGCGTAAACTGTCCTTCGACAAGCTCTGGACGAACGGCAGTTCGCTCGCCCTCTTCAATCCGCGAACAGCAGCACCGGCGTTTCCAGCAGATGCTTGAGCGCCTGGACATAGCTGGCCGCATCATAACCGTCGACCACGCGGTGATCGCAGGAGATCGACAGGTTCATCAGCTTGCGCGCGTGGATTTCGCCGTCGATGATCATCGGCCGTTCGACAATCTTGTTCGGGCCGATAATCGCCACTTCGGGGCGGTTGATCACCGGCGTTGTCGCGATGCCGCCGAGCGGACCGAGCGACGTCAGCGTCAGGGTCGAACCGGTCAGCGCTTTCGCCGTCGCGGTACCGTCGCGCGCTGCCGCTGCCAGACGGGCGATTTCGGAGGCCAGCTGCCAGACATTCATATCCTGCGCGTTGCGCAAAACCGGCACCATCAGCCCCTGCCCGGTCTGTGTGGCCATGCCGAGATGGACCGCGCCATGGCGGGTCACGATCCCGGCTTCGTCGTCGTAAATCGCGTTCAGCATCGGAAATTGCGGCAGCGACTTGCAGATCGCGACAATCATCAGCGGCAACATGGTCAGTTTCGGCCGGTCGCCGCGATTGGCGTTCAGATCGGCGCGCATATCTTCCAGTTCGGTCATGTCAATTTCGTCGACATAGGAGAAATGCGGGATATTTCGTTTCGATTCTGCCATATTTTGTGCGATTTTGCGTCGCATTCCGATCACTTTGATCACTTCATCATCACGTTTTTGCACAGATCCGGCCGGACGATAGCCCTGCCCCGACCCGTAGTTCAGATAAGCGTCGAGATCGCTGTGCCGGATATGCTCGCCCTGCGCCTTGACCTGGCCGAGATCGACGC
>NZ_PYIA01000116.1:0-22357 GCF_013265645.1 Sphingopyxis sp. BSNA05
TTTGCTGCCAGATCGGCCTGTTCATCGAGGCGGTTGATGGCCGCAAAATCGGCGAGCCATTGCGTCTCTGGATATGTGGTCGCCGAACCCGCCGCCAGATTTCCCGAGCCATCCTGTGCCGCAACCGGGATATCGCCAAAGATCACGGTCGCTCCGGCAACCAGCGACATCAGCATCTTCGATCGTGGAGACATAGCGTTCATCCTTCCGGTTCACCCGAAAGGCTAACAATGGCGACTACTGTTGTAAACATGGAATATAAGGCGCGATTCTGCTGTCGATTGATGAATTTCCAAAATCGTATAAGCCCCATCGAATCCCACTTGCGCATTGCGAAAATCGGCGTAATCCAAGCGCAGTTTTTCGGGACAGGATTGCTGCATGGCTTTCAATCTTTTCGGACGTATCAAACCCCTCGACGCAATATTGGAAACGGCAGAGAAAAAAGCGCTCACCCGCTCTCTCGGCCCCGTTCAGCTCACCTTGCTGGGGGTGGGCGCGATCATCGGCACCGGGATTTTCGTGCTGACATCGGAGGCGGCGCAGAAGGCCGGGCCGGGGATGATGTGGAGCTTCGTGATCGCCGGGCTGGTCTGTGCGGTTGCGGCGCTCTGCTATTCGGAACTGGCCTCGATGGTGCCGGTATCCGGTTCGGCCTATACCTATACCTATGCGGTGATGGGCGAGCTGCTGGCCTGGATGGTCGGCTGGGCGCTGATCCTCGAATATGCGGTGGCGGCGAGCGCGGTTTCGGTCGGCTGGTCGGGCTATTTCGTCGGGCTGCTGGCCAATGCCGGAATCCATTTGCCGACGGCGCTGACCATTGGCAGTTACGCGCCGGGCGGGCTGATCAACCTGCCGGCGCTGGTGATTGCGCTGCTGGTTACCTTTCTGCTGATGATCGGCACCAGCGAGAGCGCCAAGGTCAATGCGGTGCTGGTCGCAATCAAGGTCACGGCGCTGACCATGTTCATCGTGCTCACCCTGCCGATGATGCAGGGGCAGAATTTCGATCCGTTCCTGCCCAATGGCTGGTTTGGCGAAAGCCGGGGATTTGGTGCAGTCGGCGCGGCGGCCTCGATATTCTTCGCCTATGTCGGTTTTGACGCGGTATCGACCGCGGCGGAGGAAACCAAGAATCCGCAGCGCAATGTGCCGATCGGCCTGATCGGCAGTCTGGCGATCTGCACGGTCTTCTATCTGCTGGTGGCAGCAGGCGCGATCGGTACGGTCGGGGCGCAGCCGATCGTCGACGCAGCCGGCAATGTGCTTGCACCTGGCAGCAGCGAATTTGCCGCGCAATGCCAGGCTCTGCTGACAGCTGGCCATGAACCGCTGGTCTGCAGCCACGAAGCGCTGGCCTTCGTCTTGCGCACCATCGGCCAGCCGGCATTCGGCAATGCCATTGGCATCGCCGCCTTTCTGGCGCTGCCCTCGGTGATCCTGATCATGCTGTTCGGCCAGACCCGGATTTTCTTCGTGATGGCGCGCGACGGATTGCTGCCGGAAAAGCTCGCTACGATTCATCCGAAATGGAAGACGCCGCATATCGTGACGGCGATTACCGGCGTCGCCGTGTCGATATTTGCGGCTTTCCTGCCGGTCGGGAAGCTCGCGGATATTTCCAATTCGGGAACCTGTTTGCTTTCCTGATGGTCGCGGTGGCGGTGCTGATCCTGCGCCGGAAGGATCCGGGCCGGCATCGTCCGTTCCGTACGCCTCTGGTCTGGCTGGTCGCACCGCTGGCCATCATCGGATGCCTGGGTCTTTTCTACAATCTGCCTCTGGAAGCAAAGCTGGTCCTGCCGATATGGGGCGGGATCGGATTGCTGCTCTATTATGCTTATGGTTACAGAAAGAGCCATGTCGGGCGCGGCCATGTCGAGGTGCACGAAGTGGATATCGATGCACCGCCGCAGCCGGTGCCACCGATCAGCGACCAGTGAGCCACGCGGACGGCCTGCAAATTTCAGAGCGCCATTAACTATCTGCTAACCAATTTCGTTCACTCCTGTTTCTGAAACATGAACGGCGCGGATATGCGCGCGCCACGAACAGGGAACGGACTTTATGACCAGACAGAGCACGCCCGCAAATTCTCCGGTAGACGTCGCCATCATTGGCGCGGGGCCGGCTGGCCTGACCGCCGCCTATTTGCTTTCCAAGAAAGGCTATTCGGTCACGGTGATCGAAAAAGACCCCAAATATGTCGGCGGGATCAGCCGGACGGTGGAGCATGAAGGCTTCCGCTTCGATATCGGCGGGCACCGCTTCTTTTCGAAAAGCCAGGAAGTGGTTGATCTGTGGAATGAAATCCTGCCCGATGATTTCATCCAGCGCCCGCGGATGAGCCGCATCTATTATGAAGGCAAATTCTACAGCTATCCGCTGCGCGCTTTTGAAGCCTTGTGGAACCTCGGTATCTGGCGCTCGACATTGTGCATGGCGAGCTATGCCAAGGCGAAGGTTTTCCCGAACAAGAATGTGAAGAGTTTTGAAGACTGGACGGTTAACCAGTTCGGCTACAAGCTCTATTCGATCTTCTTCAAGACCTATACCGAGAAGGTCTGGGGCATGCCATGCGACGAAATGTCGGCGGACTGGGCGGCCCAGCGGATCAAGGGATTGAGCCTCTGGAACGCGGTGACCGACGGCCTGAAACGCTCGCTCGGCCTCAACAAGAAACCCAATGACGGACAGGAAGTCAAAACCCTGCTCGAAACCTTCCGCTATCCCCGCCTCGGACCCGGCATGATGTGGGATGCCGCCAAGGCCCATGTCGAGGCCAAGGGCAATGAAGTGCTGATGGGCCATAGCCTGAAACAGCTCGCCCAGGATGCCGAAGGCAACTGGCGGGTGAGCGCGACCAGCGCCGATGGCGAGACCATCATCCATGCGAAACATGTGATCTCGAGCGCGCCGATGCGCGAGCTTGCGACCCGTATCCATCCGCTGCCGCAGTCGCTGCCGGAAGCGCAGGACCTCAACTATCGGGATTTTCTGACCGTGGCGATCAAGGTGAAATCCGACGATCTGTTCCCTGACAACTGGATCTATATCCATGACGATCGCGTGCAGGTCGGTCGCGTGCAGAATTTCCGCAGCTGGTCTCCCGAAATGGTGCCGGACGAAAATATCGCCTGTGTTGGCCTGGAATATTTCTGTTTCGAAAATGACGGCCTCTGGTCCTCGTCTGACGAGGATCTGATCGAGCTCGCCAAGAAGGAAATGGCGATCCTCGGCCTGTGCAAGCCTGAAGATGTCGTCGGCGGTTCGGTTGTCCGTCAGGAAAAGGCCTATCCGGTCTATGACGATGCCTATGAACAGAATGTCGCCACCATGCGCGATGATCTGGAAAAGCGTTTCCCGACACTGCACATGGTCGGTCGCAACGGCATGCACCGCTATAATAATCAGGATCACGCGATGATGACAGCGATGCTGACGGTGGAAAATATCGAGGCTGGCACCCGCAAATGGAATGTCTGGAACGTAAACGAAGACGCCGAATATCACGAAGCGGGTGATGAAGGTGCGCAGCAGGTGATCGCCGAGGAAATCAGCGAGGACCGCGTCGCAGCGCTTGAAAGCATGCGTGATGTGCCAAAGCGGATTGAGGAAGTCGCGCCAGAAGCCAAACCATCCAAAGCGGCGTAAGCAGGATGGAACGCAGCGGCGCAGACAGACGGTCAACCATCGGCAGCTGGATAGGCAATCTGCCTGCTCCGCTGGCGCTGCTCAACCGCTTCTCGATCACACGTTATCTGCTGGCGAGCGTCGTCAGCCTGGCGTTTGACGTGGCTCTTTTCATGATCTTGGTCGCCTTTCTGTTCGATCCCGGATGGCGTCGGCTGCGGGCTACAGCGCGGGCATCGTCGTCCACTGGTTCATTCTTCGAACTTTGTATTTCCCGGCAAGCGCCGCGAGGGCACCGCATTGCAGGTGCAACGCTTTGGTTTCATCGCTACTGCGCTGCTGGGGCTGGGCATCACCGTCAGCATGGTCAGCGGACTGACCAGTGCAGGTGTGCTGCCGGTACTGGCCAAGGCGGCAGCGGTGGCTGTCAGCTTCTTCGCGGTCTATTTTGCCCGCAAATATGGCGTGTTCCGGTGAGCTATATGGATATGGCCATCGAAACGCCGGTGACCCAGCATCGCTTCAGCCCGGACTTCAGGAGATTTCTCAACTGGGCTTTGGTCTGGATAGTGCTGGCCAATATTCCGTTCATGGCGATGTGGATGGTCGGTGCGCCGCCGCGTGCTATTCCGATTGCGCTGGCGGGGCTCGTCGGACTGATCGTCAAGCGCATGCCGCGCGTGGTTCAGTGGATCGCCTTTGTAGCCGTGATGACCTATTCCCTGCTGTCCTTCGTCTCCGGGCTGTTCAGCCTGACGCTCGACTCGCTGGTCTATTCGCTGCAGTTTTTCGCCGAAATCAAGCCGGGCAATTCGATCGAATATATTGCGGCAACAGTGGTCCTGTTCGGCATTTTGATCGGCAGCTGGTTCCTGCTCAAGCGCGACACCAATTTTGCCAAACCGCTGCATATCCTGCTCGGCGGAGCGTTGATCTTCGGACTGGTCGGCGCCGATGCCGCGGTCGGCGAGGGCATGCGCGGCCATTATTTCCGGCCCGCACCGGTCGGCGCGGCTTTTGAATCGGCGGTCAACAAGTCGGGCTTTATTGCCCGTGCCGATGGCAAGCGCCATCTGGTTCTGATCATGGTGGAATCGCTGGGTGTCCCCAAGGATAATCAGGCGATGTCCGACAAGCTGTTCGCTTTTTATAACAGCAGCGCCGTCAAGGAGCGCTACGAGGTTAGCCAAGGTACGAGTCTCTATTATAACAGCACCACGTCCGGCGAGATGCGCGAACTTTGCGGCCGCTGGGGCGACTATTATGAATTGCTCAAGAGCGATGACCCGAAGACGCTCGATTGTCTGCCGGCGCAGCTTGCCGAAAAAGGCTATGCGACCCAGGCGATGCACAGTTTCAAGGGGCCATTCTTCAAGCGCGAAACCTGGTATCCGAAAATCGGCTTCCAGAAGCGCGAATTTGCCGCCGATCTGGAACAGCGCGGCGCGGAATGGTGCGGCGGGGTTTTCGCTGGTGCCTGCGACCGTCAGGTGCCAAAGATGCTGGCTGATAATCTGAAGCGTGCGACACAGCCGACCTTTCAATATTGGCTGACCCTGAACACCCATCTGCCGGTTCCGACCGGGCAGAATCTCAACGCCGAGAATTGCGAGAAAGTTTCGGTCGAACTGGCCCGTGACTATCCGATGATCTGCAGACAATTTGCGATATTTGACGATATCGACAGGGCGCTGATCGCCGAAATTACCGCGAGCGATTTCCCGGATGCGGATATATTGCTGGTTGGCGACCATATGCCGCCGTTTTTCGACCGCCATCACCGTTCGCAATTTGACCCGGAGCGCGTTCCGTGGCTTTATCTGAAAGCCAAGGGCGCAACGCCCAGGGGATAAGAATTTGGAACGCTTGCGCGGCAACCTGCCCATATTATTGATCTGGCTCGCAGTCTGCGCGCTGCTGGTTCTGATCACCCGCAGCCAGATCATGAGCGGCATTGGCTGGGATCCGGACGACCAATTGCGCATGGTCCAGCTGCGCGACTGGCTCGGCGGGCAAGGCTGGTTTGACACCACACAATATCGGATCGGCGAACCGGACAGCCAGCCGATGCACTGGCCCCGCTGGATCGAACTGCCGCTGGCTCTCGTATTTCTTCTGCTCAAGCCACTGGTGGGAGCAGCAACCGCCGAAACCGCGGCAATGGTAATCGTACCGTTGATCACGCTCGGTATCGCCATGTGGCTGGTTGCAAAAATCACGGAACAGGTTTTTGATCGCCCGATCGCAATTCTCGCGGCGACCCTGACGGCGACGGCTGTCCCGATAGTCGCACAAATCCGGCCGATGCGGGTAGATCACCACGGCTGGCAGATCGTCCTCGCGCTGGCGGCTCTATGGACCATGTTCTGGCCCGACAAGCGCAAGGGGGGCATCGCGCTGGGCGTGGCGCTCGCGCTTTGGCTTTCGATATCACTGGAAGGACTGCCGATATCGGCCGCTTTCGTCGTTCTTCTGGTCTGGCGCTGGCTTTTCCGGACCGAAGAGGGAGTCCGGCTTTTCTGGACCCTGCTGAGCTTCCTGATCGCGAGTTTTCTGCTCTATTTTGGTAGCCAGGGCTGGTTCGATATCGCGATCAACTATTGTGACGCGCTGTCGCCCGCGCATCTGCTTGCCTGCGCGGCCGGGGCCGCCATCATATTACCGGCGATCAGGTGGCTGCCGGCGAATATCCCGTTGCGCGTTGCCAGTCTGGCCGTCGCCGGACTTCCGGCTTTAGCCATATTCTACGCTCTTGCACCGCAATGTGTCGGTGGAGCGTTCAACACGATGGATCCGCTGGTTCGCGAATATTGGCTGGTCAATGTCCTTGAAGGCCTGCCGATCTGGTATCAGAATGGCAAGACCATGGTCACTCTGCTGGGCGGCTCAATCATCGTCGGGCTGGGCAGCCTGATCTACATCGTCCGGACCCGGCCCGACCGGATTGACGGCAGCAAATTATTCATTCTTGGCTATGCCTTTCTCTGGGCCCTGCTGCTGTCCCTGTTCGTCCAGCGGGCCACCGCGGTTGCGGCGGCCTTCGCCCTGCCGTTTCTCGCCTGGGCGGTGCATCGGGCGTTCGTCTGGGCCCGGGGTATAAAGAGAGTGCCGGCACGGATATTCGCCACCGCAGCGGTCGTGTTGCTGATCATGCCGGGGCCGCTGGCGGTCGCCCTGTTCAACGGGGTCGGCGATGACGAGCAGAAGCCCGAAAACAGCCCGGAAAATGCCATGTGCAAGAGCGATGAGTCACTGGCCCGGCTGAATGCCTTGCCCCGCTCCAATATTCTGGCCCCCTTTGATTTCGGCCCGCGCATTTTGCTGCTGACCCCGCACAGCGTGCTTGCCACCAGCCACCATCGCAACGATCAGGCAATGGGTGACCAGATCAGGATATTTACCGCATCGCCGGACGAAGCCCGTCCTTTGATGGAGGCCCACAATATCCGCTATATCGTCACCTGCGACGGGGAAGCCGAGCTGGGCATTTATGCGAAGAAACATCCCGACGGTCTGTGGGCCGGATTGGCGAAAGATGAAAAGCCGGACTGGCTGCAATCTGTCCACATTCGGGACAATGGCCTTAGAATCTGGCGGGTGACGGCAAAAGGCTTGCCTAACGATATCTAAACCATGATAGGTTTGGCTCGATGGTCGCACATTGAGATGGTCGCAGGCAATAAGAACCACGGAGTTTTAAATGGCAAGGGTCACCGGTCTCGGTGGAGTTTTTCACAAGGTGAAAGACCCGGCAGCAACACGGAAATGGTATAAGGACTATCTCGAACTGGGCGGGGAATATGGCCCGATGCTCAACTGGTCGGATGAAAAGGGTGACAAACCCTATAGCCTGATCAGCCATTTCCCGGACACCACCGAATATCTGAAACCCAGCGAAGCGAGCTTCATGATCAATCTGCGGGTTGATGATCTGGATGCCTATGTCGAAAAGCTCAAGGGCAAGGGCCTCGAGATACTCGGCCATATTGACGAAGGCTATGGCAAATTTGCCTGGATCCTGGATTGTGACGGGATCAAGCTGGAATTCTGGCAGCAGGTAGACGCGCCGGAAAGCTGAACCTTGCAGTTCAGGCAGGAATGAATTTCAGCGCCAGTCCGTTGAGGCAATGACGCTTGCCGGTCGGTTTCGGGCCGTCATTGAAAATATGTCCCAGATGCCCACCGCAGCGCGCGCAATGGACTTCGGTTCGCGGATAACCGATCTTGTAATCTCGCGATGTTCCGATCCGGTCCTTGGAGATCGCGCCCAAAAGCTCGGCCAGCCGGTGCCGCTGTCATATTTCTTGTCGGATTTGTAGAGGCCGAGATTGCAGCCCGCGCAGGCGTAAACACCCGCGCGTTTCTCCTTGTTCAGCGGGCTGGAATAGGCCCGTTCGGTGCCTTCCTCGCGCAAGATACGGTAGCGGGCGGGCCCCAGGCGACGTTTCCAGTCCTCTGCCGAGCGGTTGATCGCGAATTTCCCGCCCGCCCGCGCTTCCGCTTTGCCGAAAAGCCCCGAGACGCTGGCAGCGCCGACTGCTCCGGCCGCGACCAAAGTACCGGATATAAGAGTGCGCCGGTTGAGTGATTTCATCTGCAATCCTTTCCGCTATTCCTGAATCATTCGACGCAGGACGGATAAAGGTTACAGATAGGGGCCTGAACGGAAACTGATCAATATTTCGAAAGCTCGACTTCCAGTTCGCGGAAGCCGTGGACGAAACAGGCATGGACGCGGCGATGCTTGCCGGTCGGATTGACCTGCATCCGGCGCTTGTGCATTTCCTCCAGCAATATCCGGATCTGGAGTTCGGCGAGACGGGCCCCGACACAGCGGTGGATGCCATAGCCGAACGCCAGATGCCGCCGCGCATTTTCGCGGTCGACGATGATCTTGTCGGCTTCCGGGAAAACCTCTTCATCGCGGTTGGCCGAAATATACCACATGACGACCTTGTCGCCTTTCTTGATCTGATGCCCGAACAGGTCATGATCTTCCAGAGCGGTGCGCCGCATATGGGCGAGCGGGGTCTGCCAGCGGATGATTTCCTGCACGGCATTGGGGATCAGGTCCGGGTTCTCCTGCAGCTTTTTCCGCTCTTCGGGGAATTGCCCAAGACCATAAGCAACACCAGACATGGTATTGCGGGTCGTGTCATTGCCGCCGACGATCAGCAGCACCAGATTGCCCATGAATTCCATGTGATCCATGTCGCGCATATGTTCCGAATGGATCATCATCGAGATCAGGTCGGGTGTCGGCTCGGCATTGACCCGCTCGTTCCAGAGCTTGGTAAAATAGGCGCCCATTTCGAAAAGAATCTGGCGGCGCTGTTCGGTCAGGTCTTCCGCGACCGACAATTCGACATCGCCAGCCCAGTCGGACCAGTAGGTCAGCAGCCTGCGGTCTTCCCAGGGGAAGCCGAACAGGATCGCCAGCATGCCGGTCGTCAGTTCGATCGATACCTTGTCGACCCAGTCGAATTTTTCACCCCATGGCAGGCTGTCGAGCACTTCTTCGGTGCGCTGGCGGATCTCGTCCTCCATCCGCTTCATCTCGGTCGGCGTGAAGGCCGGCGCTACGGTGCGGCGCTGTCCGGTGTGCTTGGGCCGGTCCATCGCAATGAACATCGGCAGCTGGAAATCGGAGTCGTCGAAATCGGGTTCCGCGATGGTGATGCCGCCATGGGCAACGTCGGATGAGTAAATATCCGGCAGCGCCTCGACATGCTGGATCGGCTTGTAGGTGGTGATATTCCAGAAATCCCCGTGCACACCACCCTCGATCTTGTTGATCGGTGCCTGTTCCCGCATTTCGGCGAAAGGCTTGCGCCACAGATCCTTGCTGTACAGTTCCGCGCGGCTGACATCCCAGGGGTTGGCATCGGTGTCCGCGATTGAAGGGTGGGTCTTGTACCATTCTTCCAGCGCCTCGTCGGCGGTAGGGGATGTGGTCAGATTATTAAGGTCAATTTGCGGTACGGATGCCATAAGTCTCTCCTGCCGTTGCTTGTGTCAGCAATCGGTTGCGTTTCAAAACTCGTTCAATCTGCCGCTATTGACAGTAATGTCAATGTCTTTTCGGCAAATGGCGTGAATCGCGCGACTATTTTCCGGTGACGCGGGCGAGCAGGCCCTTTTTACGTGCAGCCTGGCCGGATTTCATCACATTACGGCGGAACAGCATCACCGAAAAACGGATGATGATGATCGTGAAAACAGCCTGCCAGATCAGCGCCAGGCCATGTTGCCAGATATTGTCCATTTGCGCCGCGCGGGCGATCATCGCGAACGGCGAGCTGAACGGGAACAACACGGCAAACCATTCGACCGGTTCGCCCAGCTTGGTGATCGAGGAATAGGCGAGAAAGAAGACCAGCAATTGTCCCATGGTCACCGGCATCGACAGGGTTTGCACCTCGCGAACCGTGGTGGCCATCGCGCAATCCCGAGAAACAGCGAGCCGAGCAGCAGATAGGCCATGGAAAATAAAGGATCAGCAACAGGCAGAACAGGGGCCAGCCGACGGCGGGTGACGGCAGCGCGGCCCAATTGCCGCCAGCCAGAAGCGCCACGGACAAGCCCATGGTGCTCCACACCGTGATTCCGACGAGCGCCATGCCCAGCATCGCAAAAAGCTTGCCGAGAAATATTGCGTCCATCGGGATCGCTGCGGCCAGGATCTCGATGATCTTGTTGGTCTTTTCCTCCACCAGGTTGGACAGCACCATGCCCGCGAGGATCATCGTCAGCAATATCAGGATTGCCTGACCGGCCTGGGCCGTCAGCAACTGGTTGCGCTCGCTGGAACTGCTCGTCTGGCCCACGAATGTTGTCGTGATATCGACTGTGGCAGGCTGGGACAGCGCGGTTTCCGCTAGCAGGGCGACTTTGCCCTGCCATCGCTTGACGTCGCGTTCCGACCCGGTCAGCACCGGCTTGTTCAAGGTCCCCGACAGAATGGCGGTCAGAGATGTCTCGCTGTTCAGTTTGGCGATTATGTTGGTTTCCTGTCCGGAAATATCGGCCAGGACAATGAACTCCGGCAGGGCTTTTGTACCCAGATTCTCCGACAGGCGGGACCGCGCCGACATCAGGCTCTCCGCTGCTTCGCTGCCCATGGCAATGCCAATGACCGGATTGTCGATATCCTGAGAAACTTGCGCTCCCAGACCGCCCGCAGCTACCGCGATTCCGATGGGAAACAGAGGGCCGAGCAAAAAGAAAAAGAAGGATTTGGAAAATATGATGGCGGTGAAATCGCGACGGGCGATGACAAAAGCGGCGCGGATTGTTTCGATCATGCTGCTGCCTCCACATCATTGTCTTCGGCGTCTTCGTCCATCTTGCGGGCAGCCGCTTCCCCGGCGATCTCGACAAAGGCGTCGTGCAGGCCGGGCCGCTCGATCGACAGGGATTCGATTCCCGCACCGCCTTCCACCAGTGCGTGGAGCAGGGGCTCCACACCGCTTTCCGGCAGGGTGAAATGCCAATTGTGTCCGAGGGGTATGCAGTCGGCTGGGATAGCCGTGCGCCAGGGCCCGTCAAGATTGCGGGTTTCGAGATGGACTTGCGGGCGCAGCCGGTCCCGCGCTGCTGAAACCTTTCCCTTGAACGGGATTTTGCCGTCGGCGATTATCGCGATTTCTTCGCAGAGCCGCTCGGCATGCGCGATTACATGGGTGGAGAAGATCACCGTCACGCCCTTGTCTGCCTGGGCCCGGATCAATCGTTCGAGCTTGCCCTGGTTGAGCGCATCGAGGCCCGAAAACGGCTCGTCGAGAATGATCAGGTCGGGATCGTGCACCAGCGTGCCGAGCAATTGTACCGTCTGGGCCATGCCCTTGGACAGTTGGCGGATTTGCTTGTCGGCGGCATCGCCAAGTCCATGATCTTCCATCATCCTGCGCCCGCGCTTACGGCCCTCGGCGAGCGGCAGTCCACGCAGCGCGCCCATGAAGGCAATCGCGTCATAGGCTTTCATCGATTGATAAAGCCCCCGCTCCTCCGGTAGATATCCGACCTGATGTGCTTTTGAAATCGGTTCCGCCGAGCCCAGCAGGTAGCGTTCGCCTTCGTCGGGGTCGATGATCCCGAGCAGCATGCGCAGGGTCGTGGTCTTGCCCGCTCCATTCGGTCCCAATATGCCAAATATGCTGCCCTTGTTGATGGTCAGGTCGATGCCGTTTACAGCCGCTTCACCATCAAATCTCTTGACGATATTGCGGGCCTCGATGGCATATTCGGAATGGGGTGCGTGCATTTACGGCTTTCATAACTGTCGGGAGTGTTTGATAGGGAAAGCCTATGCCGGATGACAAGTTAAGATTGACCAAAGCGCTGGAAAACAGGGCGAAGGATGAAGGCTTTGCCGCTGTCGGTATCGCTCCGGCCAGACTGGCACCCGAAACCGGGTTGCGTCTGCAGCAATGGCTTGATGAAGGCCGTCAGGGTGACATGCTATGGATGGTCAACCGGGCCGACAAACGGTCCGATCCGGCAACCCTGTGGCCTGATGTACAGACGGTTGTCATGCTGGGCATGAGCTATGCGCCGGCGGTTGATCCTTTGCCCTAGAGCCCGTGTCCGATCACGGCCGGATTTCGGTCTATGCCCAGGGTCGGGATTATCATGATGTTGTGAAAAGTGCGCTGAAGCGCACCGCCCGCTGGCTGGTCGAGCAGGCGGAGTGCGAAGTGAAGGTCTTTGTCGACACCGCGCCGGTGATGGAAAAGCCGCTCGCCGAAGCTGCCGGACTTGGCTGGCAGGGCAAGCATACCAATGTCGTCAGCCGCGAACATGGCAGCTGGCTGTTTCTCGGCGCAATTTATACGACCCTCGATCTGGAACCGTCCAAGCCGGGAAGGGACAGTTGCGGCAGTTGTTCTGCCTGTCAGGATATTTGTCCGACCGGCGCCTTCCCCGCGCCCTATCAGTTAGATGCCCGGGCTTGCATTTCCTATCTGACGATCGAGCATAAGGGGCCGATCCCGCACAAATATCGCAAGGCAATCGGCAATCATATCTATGGCTGCGATGATTGTCTCGCGGTCTGTCCGTGGAACAAATTTGCCAAGGCAGGTGCGGCGAACAAGGCATTTCTGCCGCGCGCCGAACTGGCCGCGCCCGCTCTCGTGGACATTTTGGCGCTCGACGATGCCGGTTTCCGACAGGTTTTTCCGGATCTCCGATCAAGCGAACCGGCCGAGACCGCATGGTCCGCAACGCGCTGATCGCAGCGGGGAACAGTGGCGATACTGCGCTAATTCAACCGGTTCAGGCGCTGCTCGAAGATGAGGATGACGTGATCAGGGAAGCGGCCGGCTGGGCGCTTGATCAGTTGGCGTCAGCGCAGCCTTAGCGCATTGACGCAGCTGACCCGGTCGACCGCTGCGCCGTCGCTGCGGCGAGTATCGATATGCGTCACGCGCTGGCTTCCGCCGTTTTCCTGCGGATAGAGATAGGCGTCGAGGATGCAGACACCGCTGGCGAACTGCAGTTTCCGCGCAGGTGGTTCCGATATGTCCAGTTGGGGATTGCCGAACAGGCGGGTCAGCTGGTCAGCGGTCTTGCCCATGACGATTTCCAGCCCTGCCACGGAACTGAGCGGCGATCCCGACACGGCAGGCAGTCCTGTGCTTCGGGGCGTCGTGGCGGTCGAGGCGCAGGCGGCCAGCGCCGGCAGGCTGAGCAGGACAAGAAACTTGGCTTTCATGCGGATCATTCTCTTTTCTTTCCGTGCACCAGATGGGTAGCCATAGCGGCTGCCAAAACCGGCGCAAGAAAATTGACGAAGGGAATGGCGAGCAACAGCGCGGCGGCCAGCCCGAGAACAAATCTTTTTGCCTTTGGAAGGCTCCATTCCGTGGCGAGGCTTTGATGGTCGCTGGCATGGCGTGCCGCGACCATGTCCTGCAGGTCGCGGCCCAGAAGAATGGCATTGATCGCGAAAAAGGCAATCGGAACGCCGACGCCGGTGACCAGCAGCAGGACGTAGAGCGGTATCGCAAGAATATTGTAGCCGAGCGCGCGGGCCGCGGACGCCAGCCCCATTCTCATGCCCGCTCCATAGCCCGGCGGCTTCGCACTTTCTGCCCGTCCCGGATAATATCGCCGTTCCACCGCATCGACAATGTCGTCCGAGAAGATGTTGAGGACAAAAATGGCCACGATCCGGAACAGCAGGACTCCTGTCATTATGGCGATGATTGCGGCGGCAGCGGCGGCGGCAAATCCGCCATCTGACCAGCCCAGCCATGCAAATAGCCACAGCAAGCCAAAATAGGCCGCAACGCCGAATAGCGCGAATAGCAACAGGGTGAGCAGAATGACCTTCAGCAGGATCTTCAATATCGCGCGGTCGGTGAGCTGCGCCAGAGCGCGGGTAAAAGCCTCTATCATGTCCGCTTCATGTCACGATTGGCAAGCGGGCGTCAATTCTGCTTGATGGTCCAGACCCAAATCCCTAACGCAGCCGCAATAGTGCAACCAGCCCAGAGGTATATTTATGACCACCGAAGCCCGCTATGATATCGTCGCCATCGGCAACGCGATTGTCGACGTCATCTCCCAGTCCAGCGACGAATTTCTGGAAGAGGAGCAACTGGTCAAGGGCAGCATGGCGCTGATTGATGCCGACAGAGCGCAGGAATTGTACCGCGACATGGGGCCGGCGCGCGAAATCAGCGGCGGTTCGGGTTCCAACACGCTGGCCGGCGCGTCCACCCTGGGGCGCCAGTGCGCGCTGATCGCGCAAGTGGCAGACGACCAGCTCGGAGAGGTCTTTGCCCATGACATTCGGGCAACCGGGATCGATTTTGACGTGCCGCCGCTGGGCAAGGAGCCGCCGACGGCGCGCTGCCTGATTTTCGTCACACCCGACGCGCAGCGGACGATGAATACGTTCCTTGGCGCATCGCAATTCCTGCCGCCGGCTGCGGTTGACGCCGATCTGATCGCCAGCGGCGCGATTCTCTATCTCGAAGGCTATCTGTGGGATGCCGACGAGCCGAAGGCTGCGATGGCGCTGGGGATCGACATTGCCCGGGAAAATGGCCGGAAAGTTGCCTTCACCCTGTCCGACACTTTCTGTGTCGACCGGCACCGGGCGGAATTTGTCGGTCTGATCGATGGCGGCAAGATTGACATTCTCTTTGCCAATGAAGCGGAAATCATGATGCTGGCCGAAACCGAGGATTTTGACGCTGCGGTTGCGCAAACGGCTGCCAAGGTCGAGACGCTGGTCGTCACGCGAAGCGAAAAAGGGGCGATCGCGGTTCGGGACGGCAAGACAACCGCTGTTGCCGCGGAGCCCGTCGACCAGATCGTCGATACCACCGGTGCCGGTGACCTTTTTGCCGCCGGCTTCCTCAGCGGTTACATTGAAGAGCGCCCGATGGATGAATGTCTAACCATCGGCGCGGTCGCTGCAGCGGAAGTAATTTCCCATTATGGCGCGCGTCCGGAAGCCGATCTGCGGGCGCTGGTGGAAAAACGGCTGGGCTAATCAGCCTTTCATTTTGAATAGCGTCCGGTCCTCTGGTCCAAAGCCCCATTTCCAGATGACCCAGGCGTAGCTGCCAAGGATCATGGGTATGCCGACGATCAGCTCTGCCCATTCGGGCAGGCGGGTCGCGAGAAAGCCGACGGCGCTGGCAACGCCTATGGCGATCAGCAGGGTCCAGCGCCAGCCGTTGACCGGCGCATCGAGCAGCTTTGACAGGAATATTGCCTTCACCACCGAAGCATAGGCGAGGGCGACCATCAATGCTGCCGCGACCGCCGCCGCCTGATGCAGGGGCCCGAGGCCGAGATAGACGCAAATCTGGATGAAGGCGACGCTGAGCGCAGCCTGCAACAGCAACATCGACAGCGAAATCAGCAGATTGCGATGGCGGGCGATATAGACCAGCGCGGATTCGCTGACCACGGCGGTTGCGGCCACGGCTTCGGCTGCCAGCAGGAAGGCCAGCGCGCCGGTGCCGCCGACAAATCCCGGACCGACAAGGCCCATCACGGCTTCGCCTGGAATCGCCAGCGCCAGGGCAATGCCGACCTGCGCTGCGATGATCCAGAATCCGACCTGGCTGACCTGGCTGGCGATAGCCTTCATATTGCCGGCCTCCAGATTGCGCGTGATGACCGGCCCGAGAATGGGGTCGAAGCTGGTCTTGAGCTTCTGTGGCAGGCTCGCCACCTGCTGGGCGATATAATAGACGCCCACGATCGCCGGCGATGCGAACAGGCCGAGGATCGCCAGATCCAGCCGCCGCGACCCCCATTCGGCGGCGTCGGCAGCGGCAAGGGGCATGTTGCGGCGGGCCATCCGCGCGATTTTCAGCGGCTCCGGTCGCCAGCCGTGCGGCAGGCCATAGCTTTTGAACAGGGGCCACAAAGAGGCCGCCAGTGCGGCGATCATCGACACGACGTAGGAGAGGATCAGGCCGTCGCGCAGCGAATAATAGGAAAAGAGAAAGGCGGCGATGCTGATCGTCCACGGCTCGACAATCGACCGGGCGCGCACCGTCGAGGCAATATCGTAGCGGTAGGCGAGCGCAGCGAGCGCGATATCGGCGCCGACAACCGTGAATATGACCAAGGGCAAAAACCGGTCGAGACCGTTGATCTCGCTGTTCGGGAACATGATGAAGGGAAAAGCGATAAGAATGCCTGCGGCGATCCCCGACGCCAGAAAGCTTACCAGCAGCCCGTCCCAGACGACATGGACATGCGGCCTCTGGGTCTTGCTCAGCTGGGCCGCCAGCCCGCGCTTCAGCCCGAGCGTTGCCAGTTGAGCGGCGAATTCCACCACCAGTATCGCATAGGCAAAGCGGCCTAGCGCTTCTGCACCATAGATCCGGCCGGCGATGAACAGAAAGGGCAGGCGCGCGGCGAGGCGCAGCAGAAAGCCGAAAATATTGGTCCGCCCGCCTTTGGCCAGCGCGGCAATATCGTCCTTGCTCTTGTCGGCGGGTGTGTCGCCATCAATTGGCGGTGCACCAGCCGTGCTGATGATTCAGGACTGTTCAAATCGCTCTCCGGCTGGTCCGCTCCAGGACAGACTGTCTATAGCAGTTTCGGTATTTTGTCATCATCATGGCTCGCCGGTCTATCTGCGTTCGGAAACCAGCGGCCTTTTCATGAGCTGGGTGACTACAGACTGAACATCGGCCTTGCCGGCAAGCAGGGCGCAGACGGCGTCGACGATCGGCATATCGACCTGGCGTGCTCTTGCGTCCTGCTGGAGGACCGGGGCCGTGGAAGCTCCTTCGGCAACCGTTGTCCGGTCCGACAGAAGCGATTCGGCTGACTGGCCCTCTCCCAGCCCACGGCCGAGCGAGAAATTGCGCGAACTGGTGGAGGAACAGGTGAGCACCAGATCGCCAAGGCCGCAAAGCCCGGCAAGCGTGTCCGCCCGGCGCCGCGCGCTGCCCCATAGCGGAGCATTTCGGCAAAGCCGCGACTGATCAGGGAGGCGCGGGCATTTTGCCCCAGACCCGCCCCGTCGACCACGCCGCAGCCAATCGCCAGCACATTCTTGACCGCGCCGCCGATTTCCGCGCCGACGACATCGCCGGAATAATAAGGCCGGAAACGCGGCTTGGCGATCAGTGGTTTGAGCCGCTCCCAGAGCGCTTCGCTTTCGCAGGCCAGCGTCAGGGCGGTCGGCAGGCCTTGCGCCACTTCATGGGCGAAGGTCGGGCCGGACAAGACAGCGAGGTCGTTGTCCGGTCGCACGATCTTGGCAACTTCGCTCAATAGCAAGCGGCTGCTTGCCTCGATCCCCTTGCAGCACAGGATCAGCCCGGCACCGGAATCGGGTAGCGCCTGCAATGTGGTGCGCAGATGTTGTGCCGGCGTGACGAGCAGCAGCACATCGCAGGCCGCCATTGTGCCTAAATCCTGCGTTGCGCGGATATTGTCGCGGAGCCGATGGCCCGCCAGAAAGGATTTGTTCTCGTGGGTGTGGTTGATCTGGTCAACAACTTCAGGCTCGCGGGCCCACAGAAGGAACTCGTCCTGATTTTCCGACAGAACCTGCGCCAGGGCCGTGCCCCAGGCGCCCGCGCCGATGACGCCTATTCTGGTGGTTGTAGCACTCATGCCTTCACTCCCGCACCGCGCGCTTTTTCAGCCGTAGGGTCCAGCGGCCAGCGCGGCCTCGCGACGAAATCGAGGGAATCGGTCAGGCCGGCAGCAAAGCGCTCGGCACCGGCCCAGGCAATCATCGCGGCATTGTCGGTGCACAGCCACTGCGGCGGCGCGGTAAAGGCCATGCCGTTCTCTTCTGCGACTTCTTCGAGCATGGCGCGGATCGGTGTATTTGCCGCGACACCACCGGCGACAACGAGATGAGCGCAGCCGGCATGATCGCGAATCGCTTTTTCCAGCCGGTCGCGCAGACAATCCACCACCGCTTGTTGGAAGGACGCAGCAATATCTTCCGGCCGGTACGCACCGTTTTGGTGGGCGCGTACGACTGCGCTTTTCAGACCGGCGAAGGAAAAATGCGGTTCGGCTGATTTGATCAGCGGACGGGGCAGGGGAACCGCAGCCGGATTGCCCTCCCGCGCAAAGGCCTCGACCCTGGGGCCACCCGGATAGCCAAGACCCAATATTTTCGCGGTCTTGTCGAAGGCTTCGCCCGCGGCATCATCAATCGTTGTGGCCAGCCGCCGATACTGTCCGACGCCTTCGACGCGCAATATCTGGCAATGGCCGCCGGAAACGAGCATCAACAGATAGGGAAAGGCCAGATCGGGATTGACCAGTCGTGGTGACAGGGCGTGGCCCTCGAGATGATTGACAGCGACCAGCGGTTTGCCCGCCGCCATCGCCAGCGCCTTGCCGGTAACCAGCCCGACCATCACCCCGCCAATCAGGCCGGGGCCTGCTGTGGCAGCGATCGCGTCGACATCGTCCAGCGATTTTCCTGCTTCTTCCAGTGCGGCCTTGATCAGCGGCGTCAGAATCTCGGCATGGGCGCGGGCTGCGATTTCGGGGACCACGCCGCCATAGGGGGCATGTTCCGCCTCCTGGCCAGCGAGTTTGTGCGCCAGAATCTCCCGATCAGACGTAACTAGCGCGGCTGCCGTTTCATCGCAGCTTGATTCAATTCCCAAGATCAGGCTCATGACGCTTTTACTTAGGCGCTCAAGCCATTAGGACAAGCGCTATCATGAGCGACAACGCCAAAAAGAGATTCTCGCCGGTCTGGACCGGCCCTTGCGTATCGGTACGCGCCAATCCCCGCTGGCCATGGCGCAGGCGCAGATGACCGCCAATGCGCTGCTAACAACCCATGGATGGCGGCCGGATCAGGTTGAACTGGTGCCGATGATCGCCACCGGCGACCGGATACAGGACCGCGCGCTTGCCGATGTGGGGGGCAAGGCTTTGTGGACCAAGGAACTGGATCACGCGCTCGGGAATGGTGAAATTGACTGCGCGGTGCACAGCATGAAGGATGTCGAGACCATCCGGCCGGAGGAATTCATTCTCGCAGCGATGCTGGAGCGGGCCGATATCCATGACCGGCTGATCGGAGCGGAGTCGATCGATGCGCTGGCGGAAGGAGCCATTGTCGGCACCGCGTCCCCGCGGCGCAAGGCACAGCTTTTGCGGCAGCGGTCCGATCTCGATATCAGACTGATTCGCGGCAATGTGCAGTCCCGGCTGCAGAAAATCGAAAATGGCGAATATGACGCGACGTTGCTCGCTGCCGCAGGCCTGAAACGTCTTGATATGGAAGATGTGGGCAGCGAAATTTCCGATGAGGTCATGCTGCCAGCTCCGGCGCAGGGCGCGATTGGTGTTGAAGCGCGATCCGAAGACCCGCATGTCCGCAAGCTGATGCACGCGATCTCCTCGACGAACACATTTCGTTCCGTCATTGCCGAACGCATGTTTCTGAAACAACTGACTGCAGATTGTCATAGCCCGGTTGCAGCCCTGGCGACGATTGACGGATCCACCATTCATCTGCGCGCAGAAATTTTGCTGCCCGATGGATCGGAGCATATCGAAGGGGCATCCAGTTTCGACACCGGCGATGTCTCGGCGCCCGGCATATTGGCCGACAAGCTGCTGGGTCAGGCGAGCGCGGAGCTAAAGGCCGTATTTGGACGATGACGCTGCCGCTGCTGATTCTCCGGCCGCTCGACGGGGCGCTGCAGACCGAACGGCGAGCGGGGGATCTGGGGCTGCAAACAGTGGTTGATCCGCTGTTCACGGTTGAACCGATATCATGGTCCGGTCCGGTGGCGGCTGATTTTGATGCCCTGCTGCTGACCAGCGCCAATGCAGTAAATTATGGCGGAGACCGGCTCGGCGATTTAGGATCACTCCCCGTGCTTGCGGTCGGTCAGGCAACCGCTTCGACCGCACGACATGCAGGTTTTAACGTGCTGCATAGTGGCGATTCCGGCGGACAGCGATTGCTGGACCAGCTGGAGGACAATCGTTTCCGTCGCGTCCTGTGGCTGGCTGGCGAGCAGCATAGCCTGCTGGACCCGGGCGATCGGCAAATGACGGTCGTTCCCGTATACCGGTCGCGGGCCATGGCATTGGGGGAGAAGGCCATAGCCTGCCTGAAAATCGAAACGATAATCCTGCTGCACTCGCCGCGGGCGGCAAGGCATCTGGTCACCGAACTCGACCGGTTGCACATAAAGCCGGATCGGCATCATGTGTTGGCCTTTTCCGCAAACGTCGCGGCAGCGGCAGGAGCGCAATGGAAAAGCCTGCAGGTCGCGGACCGTCCGGACGACGAGTCTTTACTGTCTCTGGCGACCCGACTATGCCAGAGGGAATGAGAATATTTGGTTCGCCATGACGCCGGGCCGGGAAGGAAAGCCGGAATGAGTCGCGATTATGAAAGGCTTTCGCCATCGACAGGCAAGAGCAATTTAACGCGTAATGTGCTGATTTTGATGGTTGTGGCTTTTGTCGGCGGGGCGATCCTGACCGGATGGATATTGTCCCGCTACAACCCGTTCGACACCAGCTCGGACACGGAAGCTGCGGCGGTTGCCGAGGGGACCGGTACCCAGGTGGCGCCTGATCCTGCAACCGCGCTGGCCAACCGTATCGATGCCGACGGCAGCGTCCTGCCGACGCCGGCACAAACCGCAGAGGCCAGTCCTGCAGCTACCTTGACACCCGATCTGGAGCGCGCGTTGGCGGTGCGCGTTGCCGATCTGGAAGATCGCCTGTCGCGGATCAATGTGCAGGCGCAGGCCGCATCCGGCAATGCGGCGCGGGCCGAGGGCCTGTTGATCGCCTTTGCCGCCCGCCGGGCGCTGGATCGCGGTTCGCCACTTGGTTATATCGACCCGCAGTTGCGGCTGCGTTTCGGTGATGCCCAGCCCAAGGCGGTAACGACTATTGTCAACGCCTCCCGCCAGCCGGTGACGCTGGAAGAATTGTCTGCTGGGCTGGACGAACTCGGTCCCACGCTGATGACCGGCTCGAGCGGTGCAGGCTTCTGGGCCGACTTCCAGCGGGAGTTGTCCGAACTCTTCGTGATCCGCCGCGAGGGCACACCTTCGCCGGCTCCGCAACAGCGCCTGATCCGGGCGAGCCGCTATGTCGAAACGGGCAATGTCGATGCCGCGATTGCGGAAATCGAAAAATTGGCCGGAGCCGACAAGGATGAAGAATTCTTGCAATGGATGGAAAAAGCCCGGCGCTATAATGAAGCACGGCGCGCGCTTGACGTGATTGAAACTGCGGCGATACTCGAACCGCAACAGTTGCGGACCGCCGAAGGGGAAAGGGTGGACCAGCCCTCACCGCTTGCTCCGTCCACGGCGATACCCGCGCCTTAGGTTTCCAGAAACAGCGCCGCTAGATCGGCAGGAACCCGCACCGGCTTGCCGCTTGCCCGATCGATGATCGCCCAGTTGGTTTTGCTGCGACCTTTGTCCTGCCGTCAGGGCCGGTAAAACAGACGTTGCGCCAGAAGCGGGCACCTTTGGGCGGTTCGGAAATCCAGGTGCGTCCGGTCACGGTTTCGCCGGCTTCGACATTGCCGCTATAGTCGATTTCGTGCCGCATCACGACCCAGATATATTGATCGATAGCCTGTTGCGGTGCGACGGCGTTCCAATGGGCTGTCGCCATATCCTGGATCCAGCGCACCCAGACCGCATTATTGACGTGGCCGAGTTCGTCTATGTCCTCCGGTCGGGCGGTGATCGAAAGAGCGTAGGCCGTCTCCGGCGGTTTCATTCGGATATGCCCATCTGCCAGAGGATGAAGGCGAATTCCTCTGCGGTTTCTTCCAGCGCGTTCCAGCGACCCGACTTGCCGCCATGGCCGGCGCCCATATTGGTCTTGAGCAGCAGGATATTGTCATCCGTCTTGGTTGCGCGCAGCCTGGCGGTCCATTTTGCCGGTTCCCAATAGGTCACGCGCGGATCATTGAGTCCGCCGGTGATCAGCATCGGCGGATAGGCCTGCGCTGTCACATTGTCATAGGGCGAATAGCTGCGGATATATTCAAACGCTGCCTTGTCGGTTATCGGATTGCCCCATTCCGGCCATTCACCGGGGGTCAGGGGCAGGCTTTCGTCCTGCATGGTGTTGAGCACGTCGACAAAGGGTACATGCGCGACCACCGCGCCCCATAGTTCGGGATCGCTGTTGACGATCGCGCCCATAAGCTCGCCGCCTGCTGAACCGCCCGAAGCAGTGATCCGGCCCTTGCTGGTGTAGTTTT
>NZ_PYIA01000117.1:0-2773 GCF_013265645.1 Sphingopyxis sp. BSNA05
CTTTATGAGTACACAACCTAGGCAGCAAGCTGCCAAGTCTGCACAACCCTCTCCCTTAAGGGAGAGGGAAACTATGAAATCATCCCCTGCAATGTCGCGATCCGGTCCGCCTCTTCTGCCGGCTTGTCCTTGCGGATGCGGTGGATACGGGGGAAGCGCATGGCGAGGCCGGATTTGTGGCGGCCGCTTTCGTGGATGGAATCGAACGCGACTTCCAGCACCAGCGATTTCTTCACTTCGCGGACCGGGCCGAAGCGGTTCAGCGTATTCTGCCGGACGAAACGGTCGAGCCATTTCAGTTCCTCGTCGGTGAAGCCAGAATAGGCCTTGCCGACCGGCAGCAGTTCGCCGTCCTCGGTCCAGCAGCCGAATGTATAATCGGAATAGAAGGACGCGCGCCGCCCGTTGCCGCGCTGGGCGTACATCATCACGCAGTCGGCATTCAGCGGATCGCGCTTCCATTTATACCAGTGACCGGTGACGCGCCCCGCCAGATAGGGGCTTTCGCGCCGCTTCAGCATCACGCCCTCGATCGCCGCGTCGCGAGCCCCGGCGCGCATGACTTCCAGCGCGGCGAAATCATCGACATCGACCACCGCCGACAGATCGAAATGATCGGCATTGAGTGTGGGGACAAAACTTTCGAGCCGCTGGCGCCGTTCGTGCCAAGGCGACAGGCGCAGATCGTCATCCCCGTCCATCAGCAGATCATAGACGCGGACGAAGGCGGGAAATTCCTGCCGCATCTTTTTGGAAACCGTCTTGCGACCGAGCCGCTTCTGCAGCGCGTTGAAACTGGCCGCCTCGCCGCCCTGATCGGTGCCCCGCACCAGCAGTTCGCCGTCGATCACGCCGTCGCGGTCGAACGCCTCGACAATGTCAGGGAATGATGCGCTGATATCATCGCCGCCGCGGCTGTAGAGCCGGGTCTCGCCGCCGAGATGCACCGCCTGCACCCGGATGCCGTCCCATTTCCACTCGACCGCATATTGATCGAGATCGAGACTGTCGCCCTCGAACGGGTGCGACAGCATGAACGGACGGAAAAAGGGTGTCGCCGAAAGATCGGGACGGTCACCGCCCTGCTCCGCCCATTGAAAAAGCGCCTCATAAGGCGGTTCGAGCGCGTGCCAAAGTTCCTCGACATCGTCGAGCGCCACATCAAAGGCCTGTGCGAAAGCGGTTTTCGCCAGCCGTGCCGACACCCCGACCCGCATCCCGCCAACCGCCAGCTTGAGCAGCGCATAGCGGCTGTTCGAATCCAGGCTGTCGAGCAGGGAAGCGACAATGTCGGGAGCGGTCGCGCGATTGGCAGCGGACAGCGCCTGCACCACTTCGTCGATGCTCGGGTCGCTCTGTTCCCGCCCGTCCGCTTCGGGCCAGACCAAAGCCACGGTCTCGGCGGTATCACCGACATGATGACGCGACAGGCGGAACAGTTCGGGATCAATCCGCGTCCCTGCCAGATTGCGGATGGTGGCGGATTTCACCGCCGGAAAGTCGAGACTGTCGGTCAATGCCGCCAGCGCCCAGCCGCGATCCGGGTCGGGCGTTTCGCGCAAATAGGTGGAAATCGCCGCCAGCTTGGCGTTGCGCGATCTTGTGTAGATCAGACTGTCGATCAGGGCGGCAAAGCGGCGCATCAGCCGTCATCCCCTTCTTCGCGCCCGACCATCGCCAGCGCCCGCGCCCTGATCTGGTGCAGCTCGCACCAGCGCAGTAGGCCGTCTTCGCTGCCATGGGTGATCCAGGCTTCCCTCGGCGCCAGTTCGCGGATCGTCTCGGTCAGCTCGTCCCAGTCGGCATGGTCGGAAATGACCAAAGGAATCTCGACCCCGCGCTGCCGCGCCCGCCCGCGCACCCGCATCCAGCCGGACGCCATGGCGGTGACCGGATTGGGCAGCCGCCGGCTCCATTTGTCGGTCAGCGCCGAGGGCGGCGCGATGATGATCTGGCCGCGCATCTCGTCCTTCGGCGTGTCCATCACCAGCCGCAATTCGCCCAGCGACACGCCAAGCTCTTCATAAAGTTCGCACATCCGGACCTGCGCCCCGTGCAGATAGATCGGTTTGTCCCAACCGGCCCGGCGCAGCTCGGCAATCACCCGCTGCGCCTTGCCCAGAGCATAGGCGCCGACCAATATGCTGCTGTCCGGCTCGGCGTCCAGCCGCGCAAAAATCTTGGCGATTTCGCCCGTGATCGGCGGATGCTGGAACACCGGCAAGCCAAAGGTCGCCTCGGTAATGAATATGTCGCACGGCACCAGTTCAAACGGCGCGCAGGTCGGATCGGGGCGGCGCTTGTAATCGCCGGTGACGACCACCCGCTCGCCTGATATTCCATCAGCACCTGCGCCGAGCCCAGCACATGACCCGCCGAATGCAGGCTGAACCGCACCCCGCCGCGCTCGAACCCCTCGCCATAAGCAATCGGCGTTCCCGCCTCGGTCCCATAGCGCAAGCCCATGATCGCCAGCGTTTCCGGCGTCGCCCAGACATCCCCATGCCCGCCGCGCGCATGGTCGGCATGGCCATGGGTGACCACGGCGTGCTTCTGCGGTGTGGAGGGATCGATCCAGACATCGGCCGGCCGCACATAAATGCCCTGCGGATGCGGCTCAATCCAGTGTTTCGCTTTTGCCATGGGCTAATAGCGTATCGGACGGTGAAAGGTTCCGCCAAGTAAAAAGGTGCGGCGATCGGTATGGAACCCTATTAAGCCCCTCTTCTTCAGAGGAGGGGTTGGGGTGGTGGCGATGCGCCAGCATCGCTCG
>NZ_PYIA01000118.1:0-534 GCF_013265645.1 Sphingopyxis sp. BSNA05
GTCCGGGCCTTGGGTGATATTAGCGACAACCGCATGAAAATGAACATTGGGTTCAGAATTGCGATTGGTGTCATGCTGGAACAGTCCAATCGTCAGATTGCCCGTTCCAATGGCCTTAATTTTACCATGCGAAAAAACCCGTGTTTCGGCGACATTCTTCTCGGCCCATTGCAGCGTCTCTGTGACCGCTGTCCGGTAGGCTTCGATAATTCGCTTATCGCCGCCAACCAGAGCGATTAGCGACCAGCTTTTGGGTAGCGAAAAAGTAAGATCGGTTCCGGCGCGGTGATATTGTTTATCGCTGCCCACTCGCTCGCCATTTGGCAATTCACCGCGCAGCAGAGCTTCAAAGGCTGACGCATCGACTTGACCTTTTAAACCGAGACGCTCCGCTCCTTCTCCAATCCACTGACCGGACCGGTCCGCATCGGCTTTGGTATAATAGTTATCCGCTGCAAAATAAGTGGCAGCGCCTCCCGCAGAGCGGACATTGGAAGCGGAGAGCATAGTCCATTCCTATCGTTAGGGCGCGCC
>NZ_PYIA01000119.1:0-17737 GCF_013265645.1 Sphingopyxis sp. BSNA05
AAAATACCGCCTGCTTGTGCTGCCGGTGGAATCCGTCGCCAAGGTCGCCGGCAAGATCATGAGCATATTGCGGGCCGCCGCGCTGGACGGGGTGATCCTGACCCCGCCCGCGTCCGATCACCCGCAGGTGCTCAGCGAACTGACCCGTCACAATTTCCCGTTTTCCCGCGTTGCCCCCACCGAATCGCTGGAATATGGCCCTAGC
This sequence comes from Sphingopyxis sp. BSNA05, assembly GCF_013265645.1. Lineage (NCBI taxonomy): Bacteria > Pseudomonadati > Pseudomonadota > Alphaproteobacteria > Sphingomonadales > Sphingopyxidaceae > Sphingopyxis > Sphingopyxis sp. BSNA05. The sequence goes on from NZ_PYIA01000119.1 coordinate 206, forward strand.
CGGACCACCGACGATGTCGAGGCGGCACGAAAATGACCGCCTATCTGCTGGAACTCGGCCATCGCCGTATCGGCGTGATCAAAGGTGACCCGACCCACCCGTCCAGTGGCGCCAGGTTGAACGGCTTTCTCGACGCGCTGAAGACCGCGGGCGTGTCGCATGAACCGGATCTCGAAGAACAGGGCTATTATACCTATGAATCCGGTCTGGCCGCAGCCCACAAGCTGCTCGACCGGCCCGACCGGCCGACCGCGATTTTTGCCCAGAATGACGACATGGCCGCCGCGGCGATCATGGCCGCGCGCGACCTCGGCCTGAGCGTGCCCGACGATGTCTCGATCGCCGGCTTTGACGACAGCGCGATCGCACAGATCGTCTGGCCGCGCATCACCACCGTCCACCAGCCGGTCTATGACATGGCGCGCGATGCCACCGACGCGCTGATCGCCAAGCTCGACAAAAAGCCCTTTGCGATGCTGGAAACCCATGCCTGCGAGCTGATTGTCCGGCAATCGACCGCGCCACCCGCCGGCCAGTCATGATCCGGCGCCGCGAACGCCTGAGCTATGCTGCGGGCGATGTCGGCTTCAATCTGATCTGGCAGTCGATCGAGCTCTATCTGCTCTTCTTCTATATCCAGATATTGCAGCTCCCGCTCGGCATTGCCGCCGGCATTTTCCTGATCGGTGCGGTGGTCGACTGGCTTTTCGATCCGGTCATCGGCGCGCTCGCCGATCGCATGGCCGCCCGTTATCCGATGCGATCATGGGTGTTGCTGAGCGGCCCCCTGATCGCTGTCGCGCTGTGGCTGGCCTTCCGCTCGCCGCCGCTGGCCGGATATAATCTCGCCATCTATGCTGCGGTCACCCATGTCGGACTGCGCTTTGCCTATGGCTGCGGGAATATTCCTTATGCCGTGCTCACCGCGCGGATCACCGACGATCCGTCGGAACAGCTGAAGCTGACCGGGCTGCGCATGCAGGGAGCAGCCCTCGGCGGGCTGACTGCGGCGACCATCTATGCCCTGACCTCCGGAAACGATACGCCATTTCTGGCCGGCGCGCTGATCCTGGGGCTGCTGGCCCAACCCTGTTTCTTCATAACCTGGATCGGCGTGAAGGAGCGGGTCGCGGCACCGCCAATGCCGCCCCTGTCCCCCGGTCAGGAAATTTCCCATTATTTCGCCTTGGTCGGACGCAATGCAGCGCTACGCCGGCTGCTGCTGACGATCGTGGTGGCCGGACTGAGCACGACCGTGACGGCCAAGTCGATCCTGTTTCTGTTCGACCGCGACCTCGGCAATTCCGAATGGGGCTATTGGGCCGCGCTGCTGCCCTCCGCCGCGCTGCTGATCACCGCACCGCTCTGGGTCAGCCTTTCCGCGCGGGTCGGTCTGGTCGCAACCTTGATCTGGGCGGTTTTGCTGCACATCGGCGCGCTGGCGATGCTGGCGATTTTCTACAGTTCCGGTCTGATCGTCGCCACGATCACCCTCGCCATCGCCATCGCGGCGACATGCGGCATGTCGATCATGTTCTGGTCGATGGTGCCGATCGCCATTCGCGATATCGAAACCCTGCCCGACGGCACCGGATGCGCGGCCCATGTCTATGCCCTGTCCAATGTCGCCCGCAAGCTGGGGCAGGCGCTGGCCCCGCAGATCATCGCGCTGAGCCTGGCCCTGACCGGAGGCGCGGACGCCACGGTCAAGGGCGGCGCGGTCCTGCCGGGCATGATTCTGGCGGCGGTGATTTGCTGTGTCGCCATCCTGCTTTACCGGCCGACCAGCGAGCGGCGGGCGGAGGCCAGCGCGGCCTGCGTTTCTAGACCGGGATTTTCAGCGGCCAAAGCCCGAGATGGAGGGCGCGTGAAAGGCAGGCCGGCGATGGTTGCCCGGCGTGATCAGCGCGTCGAGAAACTGGTCATGGGTCGGGGCCGCATCGGCCAGCCGGCCGACCGCGTCCCCCACCTGCCCCATCACGTCCCGGACATCGGCAAAATCCGGAATATCCACCAGCGGATCATAATTTTCGGGCGTGATGCCCATGCCGCGCGCGACAAAGAACCAGCTCAGATCGTGAAACAGCTCGCGCCGCCGCGATATGATGCGGCCGTTCTTGCGGAACATCTCCATCTTCGTCGCCAGACTGTCGGGCAGCGGTGCATGGCGGACCTGATCCCAGAACGGCTCGCCAACCCGCTGGTTGGGATAATAATGCAGCAGCAGGAAATCGCGAATATGCTCATATTCGGTCAGTGTCTCGCGATTATAGGCGGCCTGCAGCGAGGGATCGAAATTGCGATCGGGGAAATAGTCGAGCAGCCGGTTGAGGCCGGTCACGATCAGGTGGATGCTGGTCGATTCCAGCGGCTCGAGAAAACCGGCGGACAGGCCTATCGAGACGCAATTGCCGTCCCAGAATTTCTTGCGGTGGCCGGCGGTAAATCCGATCACCCGCGGATCGGCCAGCGCTTTGCCGTCGAGCGATCTCACCAGCCGGTCTTGCGCATCGGCATCGCTGATGAAGGCGCTTGAATAGACATAGCCATTGCCGACCCGGTTCTGCAGCGGGATGCGCCATTGCCAGCCCGCCTCTCTTGCCGTCGAAATTGTATAGGGCGTGCGCGGCAACACCGCTTCGCTCTGCACCGCAACCGCACGGTCACAAGGCAGCCAGTTGGTCCAGTCCTGATAGCCCGCGTTCAGGCTCTGTTCGATCAGCAGCCCGTGAAAACCGGAACAGTCAATGTAGAGATCGGCGGCCACCCGCGATCCGTCATCGCACAGCAGTTCGCCTATATGGCCACGATCGTTGAGCGTTGCGCTCTGTACCTTGCGGTCGAGGCGGGTGACGCCCAGTCCTTCGGAAACCTGCCGCAGATATTTGGCGACAAGACCGGCGTCGAAATGCAGGGCGTAGGATAAGGCCCCGCCGGGAAATTGTCCGTCAGCGGGCGGAAAGAGAAATTTATTCTTTTCGGCGAGCGCGATCGAGGGGCAGAAATCGGCCACGCTTTCGTCATGGCCCTCCGCCTGGTTTTTCCACCAGTAATGGTGGAAGGGCCGGCGATCGATGGTCAGGCCGAAATTGCCGAACGGATGCCAGTAGCTGTGTCCGACCTTCAGCCAGTCACGGAATTCGATAGCGAGTTTGAAAGTGGACTGGGTTTCCCGGACAAAGTCGACGGGATCAATTTCCAGCAGCTGGAGAAATTCGAAGATCGGCGGGATGGTCGCTTCGCCGACGCCGACGGTGGGAATGGCAGAGGATTCGATCAGCGTGATTTCGGTGTCGTCGCGGGCAAAGATACGTCCCAGCAGACAGGCTGCGGACCAACCGGCTGTGCCGCCTCCGACGATCGCGATTTTCCGGATATGCTGCGTTTCGCTCATGACAGGTTTCCGCACTCCCAACGGCCGGACCGTCATTTAGCAACAGTCAGGCCGATATACAAACGGGCATAAAAAAGGCGGGCCGGCAAGATTGGGGATGCCGGCCCGCACTAAGGGAGACTAGAACTTGAATTTGCCGCCGACGTAAATTCTGCGCGATCCCGATTCATAGCGGAATGGCAATTCCGGGAACTGCAGATAGGCGGACTGGTCTGCCTTCGTCAGGTTGATACCTTCGACAAACACGCCGAAATTCTCGTTGAAGTCATAGGAAATCTGTCCGTCCAGCTGGCCATAGGACCGCTGGTAGATACCCAATGTGCGCGTCACCCCACCATCGCCAAAGCCGAAGTTTCCGACATATTGCTTCGATCGCCACGTGTAGGAAGCCCGCGCCGCAAAACCATCTCTTTCGAAATAGATCTGACTGTTGAACGAATGTTTCGACACACCCGGCAAGGCCAGATTGCTGTCAAAATCGTTGAAGCCATCGGTTTTGTATCCGAGAATGTGTAGTTGGCAGTGAAGCCCAGACCGAAGTCAAAGGCATATTGGCCGGCAACCTCGAAACCCCGGACCCGGCCGCCGGTGCCATTGGCTGGCTGGCTAACCGGTCCCAATCGACCGCCCGACTGATCGTTCACGAAAATCGGAACGGTCTCCGTGACGATGAAGGAGTCGACTTCTTTCCAGAAGGCACCAACCGAAAGCAGGCCTTGCCGACCAAAGTACATTTCATAGGCCAGATCGAACTGATAGGCGCGGAACGGCTCCAGCTCGGCATTGCCCCGTGACCCGTTGGTAAACAGAAACAAGTTCTCGGTCGGCGATCCAACAGTGGAATCTCGGGTAAACTGTGTAGAGAATCCGCGACCCAGGTCATCGAGCGCTTGACGTGCCACCACGCGCGCGGCGGAGAAACGGAGCTTCTTGTCATCGGCAATGTCGACCACCGCGTTGATGCTCGGCAGGAAATCGGTCGTGCTGCGGACAATGGTATCCGTCTGGAAGTCGCGCAAAACGCCGTTCCAGCTGTCGGTACCCCAATAGCTGGGATCGGCATTGGACGGCTGGTTCTGGTCGACCCGCAATCTGGTGTTCACGACCCGCAGACCGACATTGATATGATAGGGATCATCCGCTCCGCCCATATCTGCCATGATATAGCCGGACTTCGTTTCTTCCTTGACCAGATAGGCCTGGAGTGGATCCTCGAAATAGCTGATCGGCGTATCCGGATATAGCGCTTGCAGCCAGCCGAGAGCATCGGTCATCTGCGACCGGTCCTGAACCGAGATACTGTCGCCCGGAATATTGCCGCCACCAGCAAAATTCTTGATCGTTTCAACCCGCTCCGGATTGGAGAGGAAGGACTGGAACGGCGTGTTGACAGCAGGTGAGTTACCAAAGCGGGAGCAACCGGCGAAGGCTGCAGGCTTGTTGGCCTCTGGCAAATCACAGATTTTGAAACCGATCGCACCGTCCTGGAAATAACCATAAGGCGTCCAGTTATACTGGAAATTGTCTTCACGCTCGGATTCCGGAATCGCCGTCGCATCCAGTTCACCTTTGCCGGACAAGTCCGCCAGATAGCGTCCTGAACCGAACTCGACGGTGCGCTGGCCATAACGGAAGCCTGCGCTCAGCGTGATCGTGTTGTCATCGCTATTGTCCACATCATAGGCGAAATCAGCCTTGATCGAATGGCCGTCCACCTTGGACCGGTCGCCAAAAGCCCAGTGCGACTTGAAATAGCCGTTGGCCGGATTGGTGAACAGATCGTCGGCGGTTCCGGCGCCGAAGCCGAAGACCGGGAACTTGCCATTGTCATAGGTGAAATCCCAGGTCGCCGGGGCAGCCGGATTGCCGGGCACCCCGTCGATCAGGGCACCGCCCGGATCGGTCTGGCGAATGCCATATTGGGTGTAGCGCACGTCGGCATTGGCCACTTCGCGATTGAGGTCTGCGGTGGAATAATTGGCTGCGATACTGGCGCGGAAATTGCTGCCATTGTCCCAGTCGATGCCGAACTGCAGATTGTCCGACTTGATATTCGTAACATCAACCAGCGAGATAACCTCGGCCGAATTCGCCTGCACGGTGCCGCTCTGCAAGACGCCGTCGGAGTCGATTACGGCGTCAGAGCTGAGTTGCAGCAATTCCCCCTGACCGAACGGGAATTTGGCCGAGGCCTCGCGGGTGTCCACTTTCAGATCGGAGTGGATATAGGTTGCGCTAAGCTCCAGTTCGTCGGTCGGGCGATAGTTGAGGCCAAGCGAAGCACCCCAGCGCCGGCGATATTGATCGCGATCGGTTATATAGCGATATTCCGGCGCATAATAGTTGGTCGGCGTGGTTGCCGTGTCCCGGCGACCGGCAGCAAAGGCCCAGTTGCCGCGATTTTCCCCGCCGAGCACATTGTGATGGTCGTTGGTCTTGTCATAGCTGAACGAGGCGATGATACCCAGCTGGTCATTGAAATTATAACCCGCGATCAGCGCTCCGGTCGGTTCCCACCCGCTGATTTCCGTGCCCTTGTTCAAACGGGCGTTGCCGGCGATGGTGAACCCGTCTTTCATGTCCAGCGCGCTGCGTGTCTTCAGATTGACGATACCGCCAAGACCGCCTTCGATCAGAGAGGCATTGGGTGACTTGAACACCTCGACGCCGCCGATCAGTTCCGATGGCACGCCTTCCAGCGAGTCATTGCGGACGAAATTGCCCTCGCCGACCTTGAAGGTTTCCTGGCCACTGACAAACAGATCACCATTAAGGAGCGTCAGATTCTGATCGAGGCCGCGGATACGAACCTTGGTTCCCTGCCCATTTTCGCGGTCGATCTGGACACCGGGAAGGCGCTGCAGCGACTCGGCGATATTCTGATCCGGGAATTTGCCGATATCTTCCGCCGTCACCGATTCAATGATCAGGTTTGAATCGCGTTTGGCGACCAGCGCGTTTTCCAGCGAAGCCCGGAAACCGCTGACGATGATGATATTCTCATCCGTCTCGGCGGCTTCCGCTTCCGGAGCCGGAGCGGGAGCATCCTGGGCCATGGCAGTGCCGGCGCTTCCCAATGCATATAGGGAAGCAGCAGCCATCAAAGCACGACGAGATATATTTCTGGTACCGATCATTCTATCATCCTCCCGAATGTAACGCTTTTCCGCGAAATCATCCATTTTAAATCATCTGCAGCCGTTGTGGCTTGCAGATACGTAAAAGGGCAAAGTGCACGCCCCAGTTGCGCCAATGGACTCAGACAAGTCCATCTCGCATATTGATCTGCAAGAAATTGATAACGCTGTCAACGCAAAAATGACAAGGTTGTCAAATTTGATTGATAACGTTGTCAAAAATATGTATTGGCCGGTTGGAAGACTACTCGAAAGTAGCAAAGACCTTGTGGGAGGATATGTAATTGACCTGTAATGCGTACCACAGAATCGCCGGCCCGCTGCTGGCCCTGACCATGATCCCGGCATGCGTGAGCACTCCGCTGCCGGTGGAAAAAATCGCCGTCACGCCCGATGATGCGGCCGCGACCGTCCATCCTGACATCTGGCCACAGGCCGATTGGCCTTATGCCGAGGATGCCGCTGTCGAATCGCGTATCGAATCGCTGCTCGCCCGCATGACGATCGAGGAAAAAGTCGGCCAGGTCATCCAGGCGGATATCGCCAGCGTCACGCCGGAAGAAGCGAAACGCTATCATCTCGGGTCGATTCTCAACGGCGGCAATTCGGCTCCGGGCGGAGACGAATTCGCGCCGCCGGAGAAATGGCTGGCACTGGCCGACGCCTTTTATGATGCATCGGTCGACACCAGCGGCGGACGCACCGCCATACCGATCATCTGGGGCACCGACGCGGTGCACGGCCACAGCAATATCGTCGGCGCGACCCTCTTCCCGCACAATGTCGGCCTCGGCGCGATGCGCGATCCGGAATTGCTGGAACGAATCGCCCAGGCGACCGCTCTCGAATTGCGCTCGACCGGAATGGAGTGGACCTTCGCGCCGACCATAACCGTGCCGCAGGACGGCCGCTGGGGCCGCGCCTATGAAGGCTATTCGCAGGACCCCGCTCTGGTCGCCAGCTATGTCGGCCGGTTCATCCGAGGGCTGCAGGGAGTCTCCAGCGACGAGCCGATCTTGAACGGGCCCCATGTACTCGCCAGCACCAAGCATTTTCTTGCTGATGGCGGCACATTTGAAGGCCGCGATCAGGGCGACGCGCGGATCAGCGAGACCGAATTGCGCGATGTCCACGGCACGCCTTATGTTCCGGCCATCAACGCCGGCGTACAGACAATCATGGCGAGCTTCTCCAGCTGGAACGGCAAGAAGATCACCGGCCACAAGGGCCTGCTAACCGACGTATTGAAGGAGCGCATGCGCTTTGGCGGTTTCGTGGTCAGCGACTGGAACGCCCACGGCCAGATACAGGGATGCACCAATGCCAGCTGCCCGCAGGCGATCAACGCCGGGCTCGACATGTATATGGCTCCGGATACCTGGAAGCCGCTCTATCACAGCCTGGTGAAACAGGCGAAGGACGGCACCGTGCCCATGGCCCGGCTGGACGACGCGGTTGCCAATATATTGCGCGTCAAGATCCGGGCCGGACTGTTTGAAGCCGGACGCCCGTCGAGTCGCCCCCATTCCGGACGCTATGATCTTCTCGGCAGCGCGGATCACCGCGCGCTGGCACGGGAAGCGGTGCGCAAGTCGCTGGTTCTTATCAAGAACAATGGGCAGATATTGCCGCTCAGCCCGAAGAGCCATATTCTTGTCGCCGGCGATGGCGCCGATGATATCGGCCGCGCGTCGGGTGGCTGGACGCTGACCTGGCAGGGCACCGGAATTTCGAACGACAAATTTCCGGGGCGACCTCGATCTGGCAGGGCATCAGCGATGCCGTCACCGCTGCCGGCGGCACGGCCCGTCACGCGCCCGACGGCAGCTACGAGCAAAAGCCGGATGCAGCGATCGTCGTCTTTGGCGAAACCCCCTATGCCGAATTCCAGGGTGACCTGAAAACGCTGCAGCTCAAGCCGGAACTCAAGGGTCCTCTGGCGACGATGCGCAAGCTGAAAGCACAGGGCATTCCGGTCGTATCCGTCTTTCTCACCGGGCGGCCCCTCTGGACCAATCCGGAAATCAATGCGTCCGACGCCTTTGTCGCGGCCTGGCTGCCCGGCTCCGAGGGCGGCGGCGTGGCAGACATGCTGTTCCGCGACGAGGACGGCAATCTGGCCCATGAATTCGAGGGGAGACTAAGCTTCAGCTGGCCGATGACCGCCGACGCATTGGGTCCCCGCCTGTTCGATCTGGACTATGGTTTGACCACGGACGCTGTTTCCGACGTGCCTGTGTTGCCGGAAATTTCCGGCGTCGCCGAAGAGGAGACCAGCGCCGGACTGTTTTTCGACAAGGGTCTGCCCACCGCTTCCTGGTCGCTGATGGTCTCGGATGGCGAGTCGGACCGGACCCGCATCACCACCACGCCGGTGGAAGCCGTCGATGGCCGGGTAGAGGTCCGGGCGGTCGACCATCTGACGCAAGAGGGCGCGCGCCAATTCACCACCGATGGCAGCGGCCCTGCCCTGATCGAGCTGGTGACCCATGCGCCGATCGATATCAGCCGGGAGACCAATGGCGACGTGCTGTTGCTGGTGACGATGCGCTATGACGAAAAGGGCAGCGCGCCGCTCCTATTTTCGATGCAATGCGGTCCGGGCTGCGGCGGAGCGTCGCACCCGGCGGTCTTGACGCGCTGCAGGCCGGCGAATGGCAGACCGTCGGCCTGTCGCTGAAATGTTTCGCCAATGCGGGTGCCGATGTCAGCAAGCTGGACGCGCCCTTCCAGATTTCCACAAGCGGTGCCGTCAAATTCAGTCTGTCGCGGGTCGCGGTGGGGACGGTGGCCGACAGGATATTGGACTGCGAATGAATATGAACGATAAGAACAAGAGACAGGCAGGAGAGAGATAATGACGATTGAGGCAACAGGCGCGCCAGCCGCTGCGCCGGCAGAGGGTTCGAAACTCGAGACGCGCGGCGTCCTGATATTGGTGGTGGCGATATTTTTCCTGTTCGGCGGGATAACCAATCTGAACGATGTGCTGATCCCGAAACTCAAGGGCCTGTTCTCGCTCAACTATGCGCAGGCGATGCTGGTGCAGTTCGCCTTTTTCACCAGCTATGCCATTTTCTCTATCCCTGCCGGTATCGTGATGAAAAAGCTCGGCTATTTTCGCGGCATTGTCCTCGGCTTCGGGATCATGGCTGTTTCCTGCCTGCTGTTCCTCCCGGCCGCCTATTCGGGCCTGTTTGGATCCTTTCTCGCGGCCCTGTTCATGCTCGGCGGCGGCATCACCCTGCTACAGGTCGCGGTCAATCCGCTGATCCTGTCGCTCGGCAGCCCGGAAACCGCGCATAGCCGCCTGACCTTCGCGCAATTTTTCAATTCGGTCGGCGTCTTCCTGATGGTCCGCTTCGGGGCGGAAATCATTCTCGGCGAGACCGCAGAAACCGATGGCTCGACGCTCACCGGAGAGGCGCTGAAAGCCTATCGGGTCGCAGAAACGACGGTCATCGGCCACAGCTATATCGGCCTTGCCATCGTCCTTGCGCTGATCGCCGTGATGTTCTGGTTTGCGCGCAATTTCATCGAGCGCCAGAAGGTCGAGGAAGTGAAGATGACCGGCAGCTTCGCCCTGCTGCGCAGCAATGCCCGCTTGCGCTTTGGCGTGGTCTGCATCTTCCTCTATGTTGGCGCGGAAGTCGCAATTGCCAGCATCATGGTCAACTATCTCGGAGACGACAGGACGCTGGCGCTCGATCCGCGTTCTGCCGGCATCATGCTGTCCTATTACTGGCTGGGTGCGCTGATCGGACGATTGATGGGCGGCTTCCTGCTGCGCCTGACCAGACCCGGCCTGCTGCTCGCGCTTTTTGCCGCAGCGGCGATATTGCTCAATATCGTCTCGGCGGTCTCGACCGGCGAACTGTCCGCCTATTCGCTGGTCGCAGTCGGCCTCGCCAACTCGATCATGTTCCCGACCATTTTCAGTCTCGCGACAGAAGGACTGGACGAAGAGGCACCGCAAGCCTCCGGCCTGCTCTGCACCGCCATCGTCGGTGGCGCGATCATTCCGCTGCTGACCGGCGTGGTCGCCGATGCCGGAGGGCTCGCCGTGGCGCTGGTCGTGCCGATGGGCTGCTACGCCGTCATCGCCTGGTACGGCCTCTATGCGGCCCGGAGGTAGATTTCCGGCAGCCGGATGCGGGTCGTTGTCGCTTGCAGCCATGACTGGTACAGGTGCCATTTGACATACGGGAAAATATTGTGACCAAAGCCACAGAGAATAGCGGCATATCGTCCCGCTTGCTGCTTTTCGGAGCGACCGGTGATCTGGCAAAACGCATGCTTCTGCCTTCGCTCTTTGCCCTGCACGAGGATGGCCTGATCGCGCCGGACCTGCGGATCGTCGGGACCGCGCGCAGCGAGATGTCGGACGAGGACTATCGCGCCCTGGCGGCAGAAGCCCTGTCGGAATATCTGCCGGAGGATCGCAAGGGCAACGGGCAGTTACAATCCTTCCTCGAGCGCCTGTCCTACCAGCCGCTGGATGCACGGAAGAGCGAAGGATATGATGCGCTGTCCGGCAAGCTCGGCGACATATCCGGCGGACTGGCAATTTTTCTCTCGACCGCGCCATCGCTGTTCGAGGCCACCATCGCCGGTCTCGATTCTGCCGGACTGACAGGAGACAATGTCCGGATTGGCCTGGAAAAGCCGCTCGGCCATGATCTGGAAACATCTGGCCTGATCAACGACGCGGTGGCTGCGGCCTTCACCGAGGATCAGACATTCCGGATAGACCATTATCTCGGCAAGGAAACGGTCCAGAACCTGATGGCGCTGCGCTTTGCCAATATGATGTTCGAGCCCTTGTGGAACGCCAATGGCATCGACCATGTGGAAATCACCGTATCGGAAACCGTCGGCCTGGAGGGGCGTCACGGCTTTTACGACGATACCGGCGCTTTGCGCGATATGGTCCAGAACCATATGCTCCAGCTGCTCGCGCTCACCGCCATGGAGGCACCGGCCAGTCTTGATGCCACGTCCATCCGCGACGAGAAGGTGAAGGTGCTGCGCAGCCTGCGCCCGGTCACGGCGGAGGAAATGGTCCGCGGCCAATATGGCGAGGGCGCGGTCAAAGGCGGCGCTGTAACCAGCTATGCCGACGATCTGGGCGAGAGTTCCGACACCGAGACATTCGTCGCGATCAAAGCGCATATCGATAATTGGCGATGGCAGGGCGTGCCCTTCTACCTGCGCACCGGCAAACGCCTGTCCGAGCGCCGCAGCGAAATCGTGATCCAGTTCAAATCCGTCCCCCATAATATTTTCGCCGAACGCGGTGGCCGGCTCAATGCCAACCGCCTGGTCATCCGCCTGCAGCCCGAGGAATATGTCCGCCTGCAGGTGATGGCCAAGGAGCCGGGCCTTGACCGCGACGGCGTGGTGCTGCGCGAGGTCCCGCTCGACCTGTCGCTCTCGCAGGCCTTTGCAAAAGCGCGCAAGCGGATCGCCTATGAGCGGCTGCTGCTCGATCTGATCGACGGCGACCCCACATTGTTCGTGCGCCGCGACGAGGTCGAGGCCCAGTGGCGCTGGGTCGATGCCATTCGCGAGACATGGCACAAGAATGACATGAAACCGAAATCCTATGGCGCAGGAAGCTGGGGACCATCGGCAGCCATTGCGCTGACCGAACGCGACGGAGTGAGCTGGCATGAGTGAGGCCGAGGACATAACCGCCCCGATCTGCTGGGCCGCCAAGGCCGATGCTGAATCGGTCGCGGACCATATTGGCGCGATCATCCAGCGCCCCGGCAATCACTGGCTGGCGGTTCCCGGTGGCAAAACGCCGCTGCCCATTTTTGACATATTGTCCAGGCGCACACTGCCATGGGGCACAGTGTCGCTGATGCTGACCGACGAGCGCATTGTTCCGCCGAACCACCCCGCTAGCAACCAAGGCAGACTGGAGGCCTCTTTTGATGCGACGCCTGCCCATGTTGCGAAGCTGGAAGAAGGTTTGCCGCTGCCGTTATTCGATCTGGTCTGGCTCGGCATGGGCGCAGATGGCCATATCGCGTCGCTCTTTCCGAACATCGAGCCTAATGCCAGGGGTGCGCCCGCCGTCATCCGCACGCGACCCGATCCCCTGCCACCCGAAGCGCCTTTCGAGCGCCTGTCGCTCAACCTCGCGGCTCTGACCCAGGCCAGAGAGATCATGCTGGTCGTGCGGGGTTGTGACAAGAAGCGAGTGCTTGATGAAGCCATTGCCGGAGAGAATGATCTGCCGGTCGCCAGACTGTTTGCCGCCGCCCGCTGCCCGATCACCATTTTCTGGAGTCGCACATGAGCCTTCACCCCGTCGTCGAGAAAGTCACCGAACGGATCATCGCCCGGTCGGCGGAAAGCCGGAAGGCCTATCTCGACCTGATCGACCGCGCCCGCGACGCCGGCGTTCACCGGCCCACCCTGTCCTGCGGCAATCTCGCCCACGGCTTTGCCGCCAGCGGCGCGGACAAGCCCGTCATCCGCTCGGGCAAGGCGATGAATATCGGCATTGTAACGGCCTTTAACGACATGCTCTCGGCGCATCAGCCTACGGCCGCTATCCCGAACAGATCAAGATTTTCGCCCGCGAAGCCGGCGCCACCGCCCAGGTGGCCGGCGGCGTGCCGGCGATGTGCGACGGGGTCACCCAGGGGCAGGACAGCATGGAACTCTCGCTGTTCAGCCGCGACGTCATCGCGATGGGCACGGCGGTCGCCTGTCCCATGGCATGTTCGAAGGCGCGCTGTTGCTCGGCATTTGCGACAAGATCGTTCCCGGCCTGCTGATCGGCGCGCTGCGCTTCGGCCATTTGCCGACCCTATTGATCCCCGCCGGGCCGATGCCGTCGGGTCTCGCCAACAAGGAAAAGGTCCGCGTGCGGCAGCTCTACGCGCAGGGCAAGGTGGGCGAGGAAGAATTGCTCGAAGCGGAGAGCGCCAGCTATCATGGCGCGGGGACCTGCACTTTCTTCGGCACTGCCAACAGCAACCAGATGATGATGGAGATGATGGGTCTGCATATGCCCGGCAGCTCCTTCGTCAATCCGGGCACCAAGCTGCGCCAGGAACTGACCCGCGCGGCGACGCATCAGCTGACCCGCAATGGCTGGGCGGGTGACGATTACCGCCCGCTGGGCCGCTGCATCGACGCAAAAGCCATTGTCAACGCCGTGGTCGGCCTGCTGGCGACCGGTGGCTCGACCAATCATGTGATTCACCTTCCCGCCATCGCCCGCTCCGCCGGAATCCAGATCGACTGGGACGATATGGATGAACTGTCGGCAGCCGTTCCGCTGATCGCCAGTGTCTATCCCAATGGCGCGGGCGACGTGAACCATTTCACCGCCGCGGGCGGCATGCCCTATGTCATTCGCGAGCTGATCGGCGCGGGTCTGGCGCATGATGATATCATGACCGTCTACGGTCGCTCGCTGTCCGAGGGCGCACGGCAGCCGGTCCTCGAAGGGGATATATTGCGCTTTGACGATGCCCCGGAACAGAGCGCCGACGACACGATATTGCGTCCCGTGAACAGCCCCTTCAAGGCCGATGGCGGCATGAAGCTGCTGCAGGGCAATCTCGGCCGGGCAACGATGAAGGTCAGCGCGGTCGACCCCGTCCGCTGGACGATCGAGGCACCGGCGGCCATTTTCCACGACCAGAATGATGTGGTTACGGCCTTCAAGGCCGGCGAGCTGGATCGCAATGTCATCGTCGTGGTCCGCTTTCAGGGACCGGCAGCCAATGGCATGCCGGAACTGCACAAGCTCACCTCGCCGCTCGGCGTGCTGCAGGACAAGGGCTTTAAAATCGCCTTCGTCACCGATGGCCGCATGTCCGGCGCCAGCGGCAAGATACCCGCGGCCATCCATATTTCGCCGGAGGCTATCACGACGGCCCGCTGGGCAAGCTGCGGGACGGCGACCGAGTGCGGGTCTGCGCGGCGAAAGGCGAGCTTGTCGCGCTGGTCGATCCGGCAGAATGGACGGCCCGGGAACAGGCGGCTCCACCGCCGCCCGCCATGGGCACAGGCCGCGAATTGTTCGCGATGATGCGCCACCACAGCGATCCGGCGGAAAAAGGCGGCTCGGCCATGCTGGCCGAGGCAGGACTCTAGACATGGCCGAAATTGTCGTAGCCGATATCGGCGGCACCCATGCTCGCTTTGCCATCGCGGACGTAGAGAATGGCGAGATATCGTCGCTCTCGGCCCCGACAACATTGGCGACTGCTGATCATCCGAGTTTCCAGATTGCATGGGAAGTCTTTGGCGAGCAGTTGGACCGCCCGCTACCCCGCGCCGCGGCCATTGCCGTTGCCGCACCGATCAACGACGAGCTGATCAATCTCACCAACAATCCGTGGATCATCAGACCGCCGCAAATCTGCGAGAAACTGGCGGTAGACCGCTATACGCTGGTCAATGATTTCGCGGCGGTTGCCCATGCCGTTGCTCTGGTCGGCAGCGACCGGTTCATGCATATTGCCGGGTCGGACATAGCGCTGCCGCAATCCGGGGTGATCAGCGTGATAGGCCCGGGCACCGGTCTGGGCGTGGCGGCGCTGGTCTGCACGGACGGCAAGCACCAGGTCCTGGCGACCGAAGCGGGCCATTGCGATTTTTCTCCGCGCGATGCCGTGGAAGACCGCATCCTGCAAACGCTACGCGCCGTGCATGGCCGGGTGTCGGTCGAGCGCATCGTATCGGGTCCTGGCCTGCGCGCCATATTCGAAGTGCTGTCGGAAATGGAAAACCGGCCGATGCCCGCCGGCGACGACAAGCTGCTGTGGAAACTGGCATTGGAAGGCCATGACAGCATCGCCATCGCTGCGCTCGACCGTTTCTTTCTGGCACTGGGATCGGTGGCCGGGGACATAGCGCTGGCCCATGGCGCCGGTGCGGTCGTACTGGCCGGTGGCCTGGGCCTCAGACTGACCGATCATGTCGCCGCGTCCGGTTTTGCCGACCGTTTCACGTCCAAGGGCCGTTACCGCGGGTTGATGGAAAGCCTGCCGGTCAAGCTGATCACCCATCCCGAACCCGGTCTGCTCGGCGCGGCTGCGGCCTTCATCCAGGAACATGGCGCATGACCGGGCAGATCAGACCGATCGAGCAGCTGATGCGTCGGGCCAGGGTCATTCCGGTGCTGGTGATCGACGATCTTGCCCGCGCGAAGCCGCTCGCAAAAGCGCTGGTCAGCAGCGGCTATCCGGTGCTCGAAGTGACATTGCGGACGGCCTGTGCGCTGGAAGCCATTGCGGAGATGAAACAGGTTGCCGGTGCGGTCGTCGGCGCCGGCACCGTCACCAATCCTGACGCGCTTGCTGCAGCCATCGACGCAGGCGCCGAATTCATCGTTTCCCCCGGCCTGACCGAGCCGCTCGGCAGCGCCGCAATCGCCGCCGAGATCCCCTTCCTACCCGGCGTCGCCACTGCGGGTGACATCATGCGCGGGCTGGATCTCGGTCTGAACCATTTCAAATTTTTCCCGGCCGAGGCAGCGGGCGGCATTGCCGCTCTAAAAGCCTTGAGCGGGCCGTTCGGACAATGTCTGTTCTGCCCGACCGGCGGGATCAGCGAAGCCAGCGCGCCCCAATGGCAGGCGATGGACAATGTCCTATGCGTCGGTGGCAGCTGGGTGGTCCCGTCGCTTTAGAGCAAGGCAATAGCGGCTAGAGCCCCAAGACCCTTTTGGCGATGATGTTCCGCTGGATTTCATTCGTGCCGCCATAGATGCTCTGCGCGCGGGTGCCGAAATAATTGGCGACACCGGGCGCGGCGAAGGCGGCATCCCCGGTCCATTCCGGGCTGACGCTGTCGGCAAATTTGCGGTTGCCGTGCTCGGCCGCGGCTTCCAGAAACAGGGTGGTAATCTCCTGCGCCAGATCGGTCGCCATGATCTTGAGGATCGAGGCCTCGTTGCCCGGCGTCCCGCCATCACGAACCGCGGTCAGCACCCGGAGCACGGTGATTTCCAGCGCGTCGAGCCGCGTTTCCGCTTCGCACAGGCGGCTCGCAAAAAGCCGTCATCGATCAGCCGCTGGTTGCCGCCCGTCGGAATTTGCGACGCGATCGCACGGACATCGGCCAGTTGTTTCCGCTTGCCGCCGATCCGCGCGTAGGAGGTGCGCTCGTTGCCCAGCAGATATTGCGAATAGGACCAGCCCTTGCCCTCCTCGCCGATACGGTTGCCGACCGGGACCCGGACATCGACAAAATCGCACTGGCTGAGATAATATTTGCCGTCGATGGTGATGATCGGCTTCACTGTCACGCCGGGCTGGTCGAGCTTGCAGCAGATGAAGGTGATGCCCATCTGTTTCTTCGCTTCGCGCGCGGTGCGGGTCAGCAGGAAGATCCAGTCCGCATGCTGGGCCGCCGAGGTCCAGATTTTCGTGCCGTTGAGAATATATTCGTCGCCGTCCCGGACCGCGGAAAATTGCAGGGAGGCCAGATCGGAGCCCGCTTCGGGTTCGCTATAGCCTTGCGCCCAGCCGACCGACCCGTCGCCAATCCCGCCCAGCCAGCGGGCTTTCTGCTCGTCGCTGCCAAATGTGTAGATCACCGGACCGACATAGACGACACCCATTGGCGTGACCGTCGGCGCACCGGCCCGCTCCAGTTCCTCGTCAAAATATATTGCTCCTCGATCGACCAGCCCGGACCGCCATATTCCTCCGGCCAGGCGCTCGCCAGCCAGCCCCGCTCGCCCAGCGCCATCTCGGCGCGGCGGACCTCGGCGGTGGTCAGGCTTGCACCCGAAGCAACTTTTGCCAGGATATCCTGCGGATAGTCCTGCTGGAAATAGGATCTTATCTTCTCGCGAAAGGCCTGCAATGCGGTGTCGTGACCCAGTTTCATGATATCGCCCTCTTTCCTTCGCTGCCGTGATCACGGCTTTCATGGCGGTGACTGTGCACTAATCCGGCAAAATGTGAACTGCCGTTATAATTCAATTATGCGGCAGACCTTTCGCACCCTGACCCTCACCGGACC
>NZ_PYIA01000120.1:0-60842 GCF_013265645.1 Sphingopyxis sp. BSNA05
TGAGATAATTGTCGAGCTCATATTTGAGGAAGCGGCGGATTTTATCCTCGCCGTAGATCTGCTTCATCACCATCAGTGCCGAATATTGCGCCATGGTTTCCACCATCAGTGTCCCGCCCTGCATATTGGCGCTGATTAGCTGATGCGCCCAATATTGATGGCCGAATTCATGCGCTGTCACATAGGTCACATAGTCAATATTGTCCGGATCGGTTATATTGGCCAGAAACCCTATCCGCTCGGAATAGGGGACGGTCCCGGCAAAGGCCTGCGCGAAGCTGGCATAGCCGGGAAACTCGATTATCCGCGCATAGTCGAACTGATAGGGTCCGAAATTCTTCTGGAAATAAGCCAGCGATATTTCGGTCGCATCCAGCATGGTCTCGACATTATAGCCATGCTCCGGTTGATAATAGACCGCCATGTCGACGCCGTTGGCGCTGCGTTCGGCGACCGCATATTCTGCCGACTGGATCGAGAAAAAGGCGAGGATCGGATTGGTCGAGACAAATCTCGCGATGCGCCGGTCGCCCTTCACCTCGTCCGATATTTTGCTACCGGGCGCGATCGGGGTCTGCTCCTTGCTGGTACTCAGAGTGATATCGGACATTACCCAGTCGGCATTGCCAACATAATTTTGCTCCCGCGCGCTTTCGTCGCCAAGCTTCGGTGGCCGAAGTTCCGAGGGTAGCCCGTATTTGCGGCGCGTTGTCCGGTCGGTCAGCAATCCGGCGCGATTCATCCCCAGTTGCGGCGAAAATTCGCTGTTGTTCAGGAAAGTACCGTTGCTGACGAGGCGCACATCATTGTCACGGGCCTTAAAGCCCCTGGCCTGGCGACGGGCCTTGAAGGCGATGCTTCTATGTTCGCCGACCGCCATAGGAGTGTCGAGCCGGTAGATGCGATATTTATATTTTTCGTCGTTCATTTCCAGCTTTGAATCGGGAATATCGACGGACAGGACCTCGACGACAGGATCCTGGAAACGCACGTGCAGAACCTCTACCGGAGCGCCGGTGTCGTTCACAATGTCCGCAGAACCGGAAACGTCCAGCTTTTTCTCTTCGGGGAAAATATCGATATCCAGCTTGATGCTGGTGAAGGCCGGCTGCTTCAGCCCTTCATATTTCAGATATTTCTTCTCATATTCGGCCTGCATTTTCTCAAGGCCGTCACGCGCGACATATTCGTTCAGCACATTGGTGTTCTGGTAGATGTAAAAGCCGGTCGCGGCAGTGAACGCTACCAATATCGCCAGCAATCCGCCTGCCGGACTGACCAGCCGGCGCGGCAGCTGACGGATGCGCGGCAGCAGGCTCGTTTCAGTCCCGCGCCGCCAGATGAAATGCGCCAGCAGTGCCAATATCGCAGCAAAGGCACCCCAATAGAGACGGACCCACCAGGCGCCGACACCGCTGACCATATCGCCGTTGATATCCGAAAGCGGCACCGGAATGCCCTGACCGAACAGATAGAGCGGATGATTCCATCCGATGATGTTGAAGACAATCGTCGCCACCATGTAGAGGACCATGATGCCCCAGCCGATATATTTGTTCGGGCTGAGCGCCTGGACAAATACCGACAAGATGCCGAGCGTGACCATTTCCACCGTGCCGGGCAACAGATACCATTGCAGATATTTGCCGAATTCCAGATCGGTATAGCCCTTGCCCAGCTGAATGAGCATCGCCGACAACATGGAAATGACCAGTGCAGCCAGCAGCACGCCGATAACCGCCAGGGCCTTGGGCACCATATAGGCCCAGTTCGGCAAGGAGGTGGAATCGATGATCTCGTGCATTTTCCGGTCGCGATCACGCCAGACCAGCTCGCCGCCGTAAAAAATGGCGAGGATCATTGGAAATAGCGTGAAACCGCCTTCGAGGATGCCGATCACATAGAATGTCCTGGGATAGGCAGGCGTGCCATAGGGCACGGTGTTCAGCAGAAGGGCGGCCCCGGAGGAGAACAGGCCGATGAAGACGATGATGAAAAAGGCAGGGCTTTTGAAGATCTGGGACATTTCGAAGCGCGTTCGAGCGGCCAGTCTCGCCCAGGTGGCTGCGCCCGGCCTGGCGGCGGGCAAGGTTGCGAGCAATACCGGCTTCTCCTTAGCGAGCGCTGCGGCCTTCTTCTGCTGCTTCTTCAGCTTCCGTTTCGACACCCCGCGCTCGGCAAAGCTGAAGCGCGAATAGGCGAAGGCCAGGAACGCCAAGGAAATGCTGATCCAGATCAGCCGGTTGGCCAGCAGCACCCCGTCAAAGGGCGCCATCATGCTGTTGCTTTCCGCTGCGGTCCAATAGCGGGTTATATATTCATAGGCGGCTCCGCCAAACGGCTCGGCATAGGCGCTGAACAAGAGCAACGCGGGATCGAATTCGGTGACCGCGCTGAACACCAGATAAAGCACCAGAAAGATGATGACGGCGACATAGCTGTACATCATCGACCGGGTGACGGTGGCAACGGCGAAGAAAAGACAGGATGTCAGGAATATCGAAGGCAAGGCCAGCAGGAAATAGGCGTAGAGATAATCACCGAGCCGGTTGGGACCAAGCGTTTCCGGGTCGACCAGGGCATGTGACTGCCGAGAAAAACCGCCAGGGGCACGGTCAGAAAAGCGATCGCGGATATGCCGAAAGCGCCGGTGAACCGGCCGATCAGATAGTCAAACTTGCTAACCCGGGTCGACCGCACCATCGGCCCGAACCCGCTGTCATCATCCCGGACAATGACATTCGCGACGAAGGCGGTGGTCACGAACATGAAGAAAATCGACAATATGATCGTCGTTTCGGCCAGCGCCGCCGGGCTGTTGGCGTGGACATTGCCGCCATCGCCGATGCGCACATTTTCCGATGTTGCCGCCCCGAAGGTGAGCAGGAAGAAGATAGTGGTAACCACCCAGAAAACCGGGTTGCGAAGCTGGTAACGCAGTTCAAACGCAGCGATTTTGCCGAACATCCTGTCTCTCCCGCTCAGGCCGCCGTGGCTTCGGTGATGATATCCTTGCGCGCGCCGGCCAAAGTCGAGAAATAGACATCCTCCAGCCCGCCATTCACCGCTGCGAAGCCGTCCTTCGGATCGCTGGAGCTGAGGATGTGGATGACCGTCGAGCCCGCGAAAAGGCGGGTGGAGATGACTTCATATTTGGCTCGATAGTCGTCGAGCTGCTCGCGCCGGATCGTTTTGGACCAGATCGTCCCGCCGGTTTTCTCGATCAGGTCGAGCGGTGCACCCTCGAGCTCGATCCGGCCGTTGGCGATGACCGCCATCTGCGGGCAGAGGTCGGCGACATCCTCGACAATATGGGTCGACAATATGATCACGACATTCTCGCCGATTTCGGCGAGCAGGTTGAGGAAGCGGTTGCGTTCCTCGGGATCAAGGCCCGCTGTCGGCTCGTCGACGATGATCAGCTCGGGATTGCCGATCAGCGCCTGGGCGATGCCGAAACGTTGTCGCATCCCGCCGGAAAACCGGCGATCGCCTTTTGCGGACATCCCAGAGATTGGTCTGGCTGAGCAGGGTCTCGACCGTAGCCTTGCGATCCGCTGCCGACGCGATCCCCTTCAATACAGCCATATGGTCGAGCATGTCATAAGCCGAAACACGCGGATAGACGCCGAAATCCTGCGGCAGATAACCAAGCGATTCGCGCAGTTTCTCCGGCTCCTGCAAAATATCCAGATCGCCGAAATAAATCTCGCCCTGCGTGGGAGTCTGCAGCGTCGCCACCGTCCGCATCAAGGTCGATTTTCCCGCGCCATTGGGACCGAGCAAACCGAACATGCCCTTGGGGATCGACAGGCTGACATCGTCCAGCGCTTTCGTACCGTTCGGGTAGATATGGGTCACATTCTTGAGTTCCAGCATACACGGATTCCTGTTTCAATCGCGATCAACAAGACGGTGTATTACCCAGATAGTGCACCTGATGCAATGTGCAATTTCGAAAATCCGGCAGAGCGCGACAAACAGGATGGTGCAACAGCCCGGCGCGTCACAGCGCCCGACACCCATTCATGGGCAGCAGGCCAGCACGAATACCCGGTCCGGGCGACAATACATGACGCTGGCGCTACTCCAAAAGACCTTGTTCAAGGGCACGCCGCACAAAGTAGCGCGCGCCGTCCAACGTCCAGTGATGCCCGTCAAACATCGCCTTCTTCCCATCAGGCGTCATCAGATGACAAGACCCGACCGCATCGTCACACACCAAATCCCTGCGCGAGACAAACCGGATATCCAGTTGCTCAGCAAGGTCACGCAAAGCCAGGTTGAGCGGCGCGACGCTGGCAACCTCATAGCGCGGAGCAAGCGCATTCAGTTTCTCAAGGCTCGCGTGATCACCGGAACGCCGCAAGTACCAATCGAATATCGGCAGCACCCCGGGTGATTCAAACTCTGCCGTGTTCCCAATCAGAATGACCCTTTTTCGCGCGTGCGCATGCTTTTAAGGGCGGCGCTCAGGTTCGCCATCTTGGTGGAATCATATTTTGTCGCGACCATGACAATATCGGCTGCGGCAAAGTTCGGCGAGGCGAAAAGTGTATCCACTTCGGACTTGCCAAATTGTTGCGAAGGCCATAGCGCGCGACCTCATACCCATCAGCGTTCAGATACAGCCCATTGAAGAAATCCTTGCTGTGGGAATTTCCGACGACCAATATCTTCGGACCGCCTGCATCTTTGAACCAAAGATCTTCTTTCTCGTGGCGTGACGCCACATGGGCCTCCGGTTCGCCTTCGCTTGAATCGGGATTCAAATCCTTCAGGATCGACCAAGATTGCTTTTGCAGCACTTCATTATCGTAGATATTGTCCTGATAGAGCGCGTCGAGCTTGGCAAGCCGGTGCTGCGACAGCACATCGGTGAAACTGCTTAGCCCCGCAAAACCGCGATCGCGAGAGTGGCCGTGCATGTCGTCGCCACAAAGGCCCGGCCCGGTATGCGAAAGCGAAACGGCTTTTCGATCGCGTAGTAGCCCGCAGCCGAGAGGGCGAGGGTTACAACAATCCAAAGCGCGTGGTCCGCTGCGGTCACGCCGTCCAAGTTGGTCAGTCGACCGAAGGCAAACACCGGAAAGTGCCAAAGATAAATTGAGTAAGAGAGCTTTCCGATGAACACGAAGGGAGAGGTGGACAGAAGTTTCGTCACCGGTTCACCCGGCTGGGTAAACCACAAAAGCCCACAGCACGCCAAGATGAAAGGCAAAGTGGGCAGGCCAGGATGTGTGTATTGGCCAAAGTGAAAGGCGACAAAATAGCCGACGATAACGAGAAGCGAAAACAACGGAATAAGCCCGCGATCCGTCCACTGCGCAGAGCATCCGGGCGTTTTGAGACAGATATGCAAGCCCGGATCCGGCAAGCAATTCCCACGCCCGGCTAAGGGGAGAGAAAAACGAAAGATCTGCCCGGTGGATCGTGGTCATATGGGCGATCACAAGGCTGATAAGGGCCATGGCAACGATTCCGATCCAGATCGCATTTTTGTACCGATCTTGAACAAACCGAGCAGAACCAGAGGGAAAAGAAGGTAGAACTGCTCTTCGATCGCAAGGCTCCATGTATGCAGAAACGGTTGCAGCAGGCTTGACTGCGCTCCATAGCTGCCAAGCTGATCTGCCCAGAAAAGGTTGCTCACGAAAAAAGATTGGCAATCAGCGACGAACCAAAACGGCTTAGCTCACTCGGAAGCAAAACGGCCAAGGCCACAGGAAGACTGACCAGCATGACCAAGAGCAAGGGGGGAAGAATACGTCGCGCACGCCGTGCATAGAACCGGCCAAAGCTGATCCTGCCCTGCGTTTGCAATTCCTCCAAGAGGATTTTGGTAATCAGGAAACCTGACAGAACGAAAAACAAATCAACGCCAAGAAAGCCCCCTGGCAGAATAGAGCTTCCTGCGACGGTGATCTTCAGGTGATAAATCAAGACAGCCGCAACAGCGATGCAGCGCATACCGTCGATTTCCGGGCGATAGGTAAGTTTATGTCCTGAACTATGCATTGGGAAACCGTTCTGTAAATGCCCAGCCTCTTGCCGAATTCCCTCTACGAATGCAACTTCGACTTGCCCCCGTACAGCGTCACGCTCAGGCTTATGTGCCAAAGGCCCGAAGCCGGCCATATTTCGACGAAAACGCAGAAGGGGATAGTCAGGGATGTTGGGATATAGGGTAATGGTGGACAGGATAGGATTCGAACCTATGTACGCTTACGCGGGCAGATTTACAGTCTGCTGCCTTTAACCACTCGGCCACCTGTCCATCCGGGTATCCAAGGCCGCCATCGGCGACAAGAGCGGCTCAATGACGAAGGGATGACAAACTGTCAATGCCTGCCCATTGAAATTTGCAGAAAAAAAGGCTGTCGGCAGCAGACATAGCGTCTAGAGAGCCAATATGGCACGCAAGAACAAATCGATAAAGAAAACCGGTGGTGGTCTCAAATTCTGGGGACGTCATGCTGTAGAAGCCGCGCTCGACAATCCGAGACGGGTGATCAAGAAAATCTCGATCACCCGCGAGGCCCTGGCAACGCTTGAGATTCCCGACGATATTCCGGTGGTGATCAGTGACGTTGCCGATCTGGGACGCGTGATTCCGCGCGATGCACCGCATCAGGCATGGTCGCCGATGTCGACCCCCTGCCCGATATCTGGCTCGGCGATATACTCGACCAGCAGAGCGAGCGACCGTTGCTGCTGCTGGATCAGGTCACCGACCCGCATAATGTCGGCGCGATATTGCGCTCCGCCGCTGCCTTTGACGCGGCGGCGATCATCACCCAGGACCGGCATGCCCCGCCCGAATCGGGGGTCGTGGCAAAATCGGCATCCGGGGCGCTGGAAATCGTCCCCTGGGTCCGCGTGGTCAATCTGGCCCGCGCCCTCGACGATATTGCCGATGCCGGATACTGGCGAATCGGACTCGATGGCGATGCTGCCGACGAGCTCGAGCCGGCGATGGGCACGGGCAAGATCGCGCTGGTCATGGGGGCTGAAGGCGAAGGCCTGCGACAGAATGTCGCGGGACATTGCGACACATTGGCCCGCTTGCCGATGAGCAGCAAGATGGAAAGCCTGAACGTGTCGAACGCCGCCGCGATCGCCTTATATGCGGAGTTTACCAGACAAAGGGGAGAATAGCCGTGGAGAGATTTTGCAAATGGTTGCTGGCTCTGGTCGCGCCGCTGCTGCTGGTCGGCTGCCTGCTCATTCCGGGCAAATTCGAATCGGAACTGCGCCTGATGAACGACGGCAGCTATAGTTTTGTCTATAATGGGCAGATGCAGCTCGCTGAGGGCGGTGACGATGCCATGTCTTCGCCGTCGGGCATCGCAGATGGCGAGCAGGCTGAAAGCGGTTCAAGCGAGGAAGACCAGAAAAACGCCGCGATGCGCTCTATTTTCGGAGGAGCGGTACCCGGCGATGATGAAGGCCTGAAGCTTTTTGCCGCGAAACTCGCCAAATATGATGGCTGGAACAAGGTCGAATATATCGGTGATAATATGTTCGAGGTCGAATATGCCATCAGCGGCCAATTCGACCGGATGCTGGCTTTTCCCACGATACCGGGGGCAACGATGCAATTTCCCTTCGTCCAGGTCATCAGGCGCAGCAAGGGCGAACTCGAGATACTGACGCCGGCCATGGCAAGCGCTGGCGGACTGGTGGGCAATTTGCGCCCGCCTTCGCTGGGCGGTCCATCGGACGTATCAAAAGCGCAACTGATCGACGGGACCTTCACCATCGTCACCGATGGCACCGTGCTGTCCAACAATACCGAAGATGGCCTCACCGTCGATGGTTCGCTGAAAAACATGCACTGGAAGGTAGACGCGACGAGCGGCCCGGAAGGAAGCCCGCGCGCGATTGTCAAACTGGCCAACTAGATTTTGAACCGGACAAAAAAGGGGCTGCTGAAAAGCGGCCCCTTTTTGCATTCGGTCTGAAGCAATCAGTCTTCTTCGGCGATCCGGACCTTCAGGCCGTCGAGTTCGTCGGACAATTCGATCTGGCAGCTGAGCCGCGAATATTCGTCGCGATGGTCGCTGCTTTCCAGCAGGTCATCTTCGTCTTCGCTCATTTCCGGCAATTTGGCTTTCCAGTCCGCGTCGATGTGGACATGGCAGGTTGCGCAGGAGCAGCAGCCGCCGCACAGAGCGAGCAATTCGTCAAATCCGTTGTCGCGGATCGCTTCCATGACGCTGACTCCGGCATCGACGGAAACCGCTTTTTCTTCGCCATCGCGGCCGGTTACGTGAATCGTTGGCATAGCTACCCCTTAGTGACTGTTCATTGAAAATCCCGCACGCTATGTCTGGACCTTCAAAAAGAATCAAGGGCCGAAACAAGAGCGGGAAATCGATGGGCCTATCAAAAGAAATGATCAAAGCCGGACTGGACCATGCCGCTGCGGTTGAACCGCGACTGGCCGCCGCCATTGAATCCTCCGGCTATCCCGAGCCGCGCATCCGGCCGGAAGGCTATGAAACTCTGCTCCGTACCATCGTCGGCCAGCAGGTCAGCGTGGCGTCGGCAGCAGCGGTCTGGAACAAGCTGGAAGCGCGGCTGGGCGACGGTTGCCCGGCTGAAGCGCTGATTGCCACCGAATTTGACGAGCTGCGCGCCTGCGGCCTGTCGCGCCAGAAACAGGGCTATGCGCGAAGCCTGGCGGAGCTGATATTGTCCGGCGGGCTCGACCTCAAAACCTGCCGCAGGATGACGAGGAGGCGATCGCGCTGCTGACCAAGGTCAAGGGCATTGGCCGCTGGTCGGCGGAAATCTATCTGCTGTTCGCGCAGGGCCGCCCCGATATCTGGCCGGCTGGTGATCTTGCGATACAGGTGGGTGTTGGCGATTTTCTCGGCCTGCCGGCGCGCCCATCGGAAAAGGAAGTTCGCGATATCGCGCAAAGTTGGTCCCCGCATCGCGGCGCCGTGGCGATATTCACCTGGCACCATTATCATGTGATGGTGATGTAGCGGCTAGAGATCGACCGGATGATTCCACCAGGCGCTGTCGGTAAAGGCACGCATATCGAGTTCAAACGTCCAGGCCGAGCGGTGCTGGTGCGCGATATGGAAATAGGTGTCGGCGATTGCCGCCGGTTCCATGATCTCGTCCTTGCCGTTAGCCTTGGCTTCCCGCAATTTGGCGAAACGCTCCGGCCCGAGCAGCTTGCCCAGCGTGTCCGGCGCGTTGACCGCGCTATCGATCAATATATGCGCGACATGGATATTCTGCGGCGCAAATTCCGCGTTGAGCGTCTGGCACAGCATCCGCCGGCCGCCCATCGCGGCCGCGTGACTATGCTGCCCGGCATTGCCGCGCATCGCCGAGGTCGCGGAGGTCACCAATAGCGCCCCTCCCCCGCGTTCAACCATCTTCGGGAACAGCTTTTGTGCCACCCGGAACACACCGAGCGTGCCCATCCGCCAGCCCAGTTCAAATGTCTTCAGCGGCGTATCCGCCAGCGCCCGGTTGCCGATCTGCGCCCCGAGATTATAGACCACTACATTGATCGGCCCGATATCGGCCTCGACATCGTCGATCAGCTTCTCGATCGCGCCCTCGTCCACCGCGTTGAGCAAATGGCCCGAGGCCTTGCCGCCGGCGGTTTCGATTTCGGCGACCATATCGTCGAGACCGGCCTGATCGCTGCGACGACACAAGGCGACATGATAGCCGTCCTGCGCGAAACGCTTGCCGACATGGCCGCCAATGCCGGCGCCTGCCCCGATGATCATGCAAACGTCCGTCATATCGCGCGCCTCTTTTATTATTTCAGAAAGGGATTGAGCTTCATGACCTCTTCCATGAAGGACCGCGGCTTTTTCCAGTTGGCCGTTTTCAAATTGGTCTTGAGGTCCAGCGTCTTGATCACGTCATTGATGAAATGCACGCAATTGCGCTTGTTGAGACTATAGCTTTTCTGCGGGATAGCCTGCCATTTTTTGACCACGCCGAGCAGTTCGCGATATTTCTTGTCGCTCACTTTCACGGTGAAATGCGGGTTGCTGCTCGCGATATAGTCGGCGGATGGAGCTTTGACGTGGCCCTTGACCGATCCGAACAAGATGCCCGGCGACACGTTGATTGCGGTAAAGCCGAATCCGGTGTCGACTTTCTGGCCATCGGCCAGTTCCCCCTTCGCGACGAAGAAAGCGTGCGGGAAATTCTTGCCGAAATCATGCGAATAGAAAGTGACCGTCACTTCCGCCCGCGCCGCGACCGAGAAGCTTGCCATGAACAGCAGTGCGACCAGACCGGCCATTCTTAACAGATTTGCAAAAGCAGATTTCACATTCATTCCCTCAATTTATCGTTCAGCCAGCGTGCGGCTTGCCGGGGTGTTTTCTTGTCCGCGTCCCGGTCGACCGTATAATTGGCCTCGCGCATATTTTCTACCGTGATTGCGCCGATCAGGGGTTTTAGTGCGGCAACAAATTTATCGTCGCCACCGCGCTTCGGTGCCAGCAACAGTATAGCTTCGTAGGATGGAACGGCCCCCTTTATATCGTCCAGCACGACGAAATTATTGGCGGCAATCCGCCCGTCTGAGGAAAAAGCCGAGATAACGTCAACCTCGCCACTGGCGAGCGCCGGATACATGAAGGTCGGGCTGAACGAGCGGGCATGTTTGAAGCGGATCGGATAGGCATCGCGCACCATTTGCCATTCGGGCCGTTCGAGAAACTCGACATCGGTGCCGAAATTGAAATCACTAGACACCCGCGCCAGATCATCCAGTGTCCGGAGCGATTTTGTCCGGGCGTCTTCCGGCCGCACGGCGAAGGCATAGGTATTTTCAAAGCCCAGCGCGCCGAGCATTTTAACCCCGTGATTGGCGCTGGTCCATTGACCGATCGTGTCGAGCATCGCCGATTTCGGCTGGCTGTCGCTGCGCTGCATCTGGTTGGTCCAGATCGTGCCGGAATAGTCGACATAGACATCGACATCGCCCTCAGACAAAGCCTGATAGACCACAGCGGAACCCAGCCCGTCGCGGTAGCGAACGGCATAGCCCGCCTCTTCCAGCCGCGACCCGATCAGCCGCGCGAGTATATATTGTTCGGAAAAGCCCTTGGCCCCGATCACCACAATATTGTCGCGGGCGATCATCAGCGGCAGCGTCGCGACCAGCAGGCCTGCGGCAATAATCGCCATCCCGGCCCATGCCAATATCCGGCGCCGTTCGCGGATGCCCCGCTCGATCAGCCCGAGCAGAAGATCGACCGAAATCGCAAGCGCCGCGGAGAACAGGCAACCGGCCAGCACCAATGTCCAGTTCTGCGTCTGCAATCCGGCGAAAATCAGATCGCCAAGGCTGGGCTGGCCAACCGTGGTGGACAGCGTCGCTGCGCCGATGGTCCAGACCGCAGCGGTGCGGATACCGGCCATGATCGTAGGCGCCGCCAGAGGCGCTTCGACATAATATAATTTCTGGCTGCTGGTCATGCCGAGACCGTCCGCCGCTTCCTTCGCTGCCGGATCGACCCCGGACAATCCGGTCACCGCGTTGCGCAGGATCGGCAACAAGGCATAGAGAGTCAGCGCGAGCAGAGCCGGCAGGAAACCGAAGGCGGAGATGCCGCCACCGATCAGCGCCGATATACCGAGCAGCAGCGGATAGAAGAGCGCCAGCAGCGCCAGTCCGGGGATCGTCTGGATCAGGCTGGCGAGCGTCAGCGCGACCGCAGCCACTCTGGGTGACCGCGCCGCCCAGATGGCGAGCGGGAGGCAGATGAGCATCGCCAAGGCAAGCGCCGAGACGCTGATCTGGACATGGGCGGCGAGCAATTCCGGCACCCGCGACAAAGCCTGTTGCCACGCCTCGGTCATGACTTTTTACCCAAGGCGATGAGATGCGCGGCCTGCGCCCGGGGGATGGCGACCAGCGCCTCGGCTTCTTCGCCGACATTGCCGGACAGCAGCTCGGCGGGCGTGGCATCCGCCTTGATCTGCCCGCCCTCCATCACCAGGATGCGATCCGCCAGATAGAGCGCTTCGGCCATGTCATGGGTGACGATGATCGTGGTAAGACCGAGCCGCTGGTGCAGCGCCTTATACTGGTCGGTCAGGCTATCGCGGGTCACCGGGTCGAGCGCGCCAAAGGGCTCGTCCATCAGCATCAGGCCGGGCCGCGTCGCCAGCGCCCGGGCGACGCCGACGCGCTGTTGCTGGCCGCCGCTCAACTGATCCGGCATGCGCGAGGCCATGTCCTGCGGCAGTTCGACCAGATCGAGCAATTCGGTGACCCTCTCGTCCCTGCCCTCTGTCTCGCCTGCCAGTTCCAGCCCGATGGCGATATTGCGCGCGATGGTCATATGCGGGAACAGGCCGATATTCTGGAACACATAACCGATACGGCGGCGCAGGATATGGGGATCGACCGAGTCGATGGCTTCGTCAGCGATGAAAATTGTACCGCTATCCGGTTCGACCAACCGGTTTATCATCTTCAGCAGGGTCGATTTTCCCGAGCCCGACAGGCCGACCAGGGCGACCAGACTGCCCGCCGCTATTTCCAGCGAAACCCCGTCAACAGCGCGAACCGTACCGTAATGGCGGCTCAGCTTGTGCAGGCTGATGGAAGGACCGGAAACAGGCATCGGAATATATAGTGACGCGCTTTATCGCGCATGTCCAACTTGACTTGACGTTCGCGCCAAAAACCGCTCGAATGAACATCAATGTTAATAACGAGGCGGGAGCGGATTCATGGGCTATCAAAGTGGGCAGAAGACTATTTTCATCACCGGAGGGGCCTCCGGTCTCGGTCGCGAAGTCGGTCGCTATTTTGCAGCGCAAGGCTGGTTCGTCGGGATTGCCGATGTCAATGACAAGGGCATGGCCGAAACGGCAGCGCTGTTGCCCGACGGTCAAAGCTCTATCCACAAGCTCGACGTCACCGACCGGGCGCAATGGAAACAGGCGGTTTCCGAATTTGGCGCGATCACCGGCGGCACGATGAATGTCCTGTTCAACAATGCCGGTATCGGTGAAGGCGGTGCGATCCAGGATATGGAGGACGCGGCCATCGACCGGATGATCGCGATCAACCTGACCGGCGTAATTAGCGGCACCCGCGCCTGTTTCGAGATGCTCAAGAGCACGCCTGACAGCTGCATTCTCTATACGGCTTCGGCAGCGGGCATTTACGGGGTCGCCGACCTGAGCGTCTACAGCGCGACCAAATTTGCCGTGCGCGGCCTGGCCGAATCGCATGATATCGAATTGCGCAAATATGGCATCAAGTCGCGCTCGCTGATGCCGGGCTTCATCGACACCAATATCATTTCCGAGGTCGTCGAAGGCACCAACCAGAGCGGCAAGGAACGGCTTGAGGAAGCGGGCGTCATGGTCAGTCCGGTCTCTATCATCGGTCCAGCGGCCTGGGGCGCGGTGCACGGCGACAAGCTGCACACCCCGGTCAACAAAATGGCGAAACAGCTGGCTTTTGCCGCCCGCTGGATGCCCGGCCGCGTGCGCAAACAGTCGGTCAGTCTGGCGAGCAACCTTGGCGACGTTCTTGCCGGATCGGAAGAGAAATAGCGCCTAGGCGCAGGCCTCGATCACAGCAGCCAGATCGAGGTCGCGCTGCGACAATCCGCCATTTTCACCCGCGTCATGCGTGGTCAGCAATATGTCGACGCGATTGAAGACATTGAACCATTCGGGATGGTGATCGGCCTTTTCTGCGTGCAAGGCGACGCGGGTCATGAAGGCGAAGGCTTCGGTGAAATCGGAGAATTTGAACGAGCGGCTGATGGCATCGCGCTCCCCGTCATATTGCCAGCCCGGCAGCTTGGCGAGAGCCGCCTTGCGTTCGTCGTCATTCAGTTGCGCCACCATATTTATCGCTCCTTGCTTGGCTTTCACGCCAATCCATGTCTTAAGTCTGTGCGATGAGCAAGACCCAGTCAACCGGAAGCCATAATCGGCTAGTCGTCGAGGCGTTGAGCTGTGTGCGCGGCGAACGACTATTGTTCCGCAACCTTACTTTTCGCTGCAGCCGGGACAGGCCGGATTGCTCACCGGCCCCAATGGCGTCGGCAAATCCAGCCTGCTGCGGCTGCTGGCCGGTCTGCTCCAGCCGGCGGCGGGAACCTTCATGGCTCCGGACAGAAAAGCCCTATGCGATGACCGGCTGGCGCTGGACGAACATCTGCCGCTCGAACAGGCATTGGCCTTCTGGGCGAAACTGGACGGCAAGACACCGGACGATGCCGCTGCTGCGATGACGCGGGCGGGGCTGGACCATCTGGCAGAAGTGCCGGTGCGCTATTTTTCAACCGGGCAGAGACAGCGGGCGCGGCTGGCACGCACCTATCTGGCAGATGCCAGGCTGTGGCTGCTCGACGAGCCAGCCAATGGCCTGGATAGCGATTCGGTGGATCAAATGGGACGCATGTTACAGGAGCATCTCGATAGCGGTGGGATCATTCTTGCGGCCAGCCATATCCCGCTTCCGATTGCTTTTGATTACGCCCTGCAGCTCGAACCGCTGGAAGAGTTGGAGGCATGTTTGTGATGCACAGCTTTGCCACCATCATCTGGCGCGATGTGCGGCAGAGCTATGCGAGCGGCGGAACCTGGCTGCCGGTGATATTCTATCTTTCGGCAGCAACATTATTTCCCTTTGCTGTGGGTCCGGACCGCGCTTTGCTGCTGCAGACCGGCGGCGGCATCCTGTGGATCGCGGCCTTGCTGGCGACTCTGCTGCCGCTCGACCGGCTGATCCAGCCCGATCTGGAAAATGGTGTGTACGACCAGATGATCGTACGCGGCCTGTCCGACGAGACAATCGCCGCCGCGCGGCTGGTGTCCCACTGGCTGGCTTTTGGTCCGCCGCTTCTGCTGGCTGCATTTCTGGCGAGCGGACTGATGGGTCTGGAATGCGAAGCCCTTGGCAGGCTGCTCGCGAGTCTGGCGATCGCGACACCGGCGCTGGCCGGCCTTGCGGTGATGATCGCGGCACTCACCGCCGGGATGAAGGGAGCGGGCGCGCTGGGCGGACTGCTGCTGGTTCCGCTTGCCATTCCCCTGCTGATTTTCGGCGCGGGAAGCCTTTCGGCGCAGGGCAGCAGCGCCCTGCTGTTTCTCTCGGCCATTTCGCTGCTGCTGGTCGCCATCACCCCTTTTGTCGCGGGTGCTGCGCTGGGCGCGGTTCGGGAATAAACCGCTTTTCGCCAGATTATTTCTGGTGGATGAGCATCCAGGCATCGACGGCCCGCTTGGCGCGCTCGCGTTTCTGTGGCGTGGTCAGCTTGATTGTCTCGCCATAGCGAAGAAACACATCGATTCTCCCGATCACGAGACTCACGAACATTTCTGCCGAAAAGACCAGATTGTCACTCTGGATTTCGCCCTTGTCCCGCGAGATTTTGAGCAGATCGATGAGATTTTGCAACAGCGCACGGGGGCCATTGTCGAGAAAATAGGCGCCGACTTTGGGATCCCGGTTGACTTCTGCGGCCATTATCCGGTCAAAACGGATTCTTTCCTCTACCATTATCGCGCTCAGCATATTTTCGGCCGCCGAGATCAGGGTCTCGCGCAGACTTCTGGTCTTTGAATTTTCGCCGACCAGGCTTTCGCTCATTTCACGGCATTGCGCCTTGACCACCTCGGCGAAAAGATTTTCCTTGTTTTTAAACCAGCTATAGATGGTGACCTTCGAGACTTCGGCGCGCGCGGCGATCGCCTCGATGCTGGAGGCGGAAAAGCCGGAAGTGAAGAATTCGATACGGGCAGCGGCCAGAATCTTGGCGATCTTGCGCTGGCTGGACGGGCGGTCGGCCCGTTCTTTCAGCATATCAACCTCCGTATTTTCCACGATTATATTCCTTTCCGGACGAAAATATTTACAAATTGAACGCTTGCGTTCAATTTAAACGTTGACGTTCAATTTCTTTGATGGCATATTATTGATGCTTGGTAAAGGCCAAGCCGATTCAACCGCGGATAAATTTGTGACAAAACAGTTCAGGAGCCCCCGTTTTACGCTGCTTGCGATGGCGTTCGCCGTCAGTGGCTGCGCGAGTCTCGCACCCGATTCGCCAGCCCCCGGGATCGCCGCCGGCATGCCGCCAGCCTTCGAACAGGGCGAGGCCGATGGTCGCTATCAACCCGCGCGCTGGTGGACATCGTTCGAGGATCCGGTGCTCGACAATCTGCTCGACGAAGCGCTGAGCAAGAATCTGGATCTGGCAGAGGCGTCAGCCAGATTGCGCGCCGCCGAGGCGCGGGCGCGTATCTCCAAAAGCGGTCTGTTCCCGCAGATCAATGCCGGACTGGACAGCAGCTATTCGGATTCCCCGACCGCCGGAACCAGCTTTGGTGCGGTGGCCGGAGGAGGACGGCTGCAGAATGAAACCTATTCCTCCAGCCTCGCCTTTTCCTATGAGCTGGATATCTGGGGCAAGCTGCGCAATGATGCGCGGGCCGGCCGCGCCGACGCCATTGCCTCCGCCGCCGATCTGCAAGCCGTTCGCCTGGCGGTACTGGCGGAAGCGATCACCAGCTATTTCGACATCGTCGATGCGCGCCACCAGATCGCGCTCACCACCCGCATCATCGATGTCCTCGGTGATCGGGTCGAGCAAAGCGAGAACCGCTATAGCCGCGGCCTGATCACCTCTTTTGAACTCTATCAGGTCCGTCAGGATTTCCGCAACGTACAAGCCAGTCTGCCGCAGCGGGAAAGCCAGCTGGCGGCGACGGAAGGTCAACTGGCCGTTCTGGTCGGCCGATATGCCAATAATATGGACGAGCTGATCGGCGGGAGCCTGACCCCCAAGCTGGACTTCGCACCGGTCCCCTCCGGCCTGCCGATCGACCTGCTGGCCCAGCGGCCGGATGTCTTTGCCGAAGGCCAGCGGCTCGAATCGGCACGCTATAATCTCGGCGCGCGGCGAGCGGAACGCTTCCCGTCGCTCAGCCTTTCTGCGAGCACCGGCAGCCAGGCGGGAGCAGCATCGGATGTGTTCGACATATTTGACAATTGGGTGCTGAACCTGGGCGCGGGCCTGACCGCCCCGCTGTTCCAGGGTGGCCGGATCCAGGCCAATATCGAGGTCGCGGATGCCGAATATGCGCAACAGACAGCCGTCTATGCGCGCACCGTGCTGACCGCCTATCAGGAAGTCACCACGGCTATCGAACGGTATGAAGAAGAGCGGCAGCGCTACCGGTTCCTGTTCTCCCAACTGGACGAGGCGGAAGCGGCAGCAGGCCTGCAGTCCCGCCGCTTTGCCAATGGCGTCGGCAGCTATGTCGATTATCTCGACGCGTTGCGGGCGCAATATCAGGTAGAATCATCGCTTTCATCGGCCGCGCGCGACGTGGCATTGGCACGGCTCGGCGTACACCGGGCCCTGGGTGGCAGCTGGGACGATGTTCCCCAGGCGCCAGATATCATGGCCGCCCCTTCGGCCATTCAAGGAGAAAATTAAGTGCAAAGGCAACGCGTAATCGGCGGCCTGATCCTGCTCGCGGCAATATTGATCGCTGCGGTCCTGATCCTGCTCCGTTCCGATCCGGAAGAAAAGGCGCCGGATGAACTCGTCCCGCTGGTCCAAGCGGAAAAGCTGGAAATCCGTTCCGGCAATCTCATGGTCAGGGGCGCGGGAACCGTGCGGGCCCGCGAGGAACTGACCCTCGCCGCAGAAGTTTCCGGCAAGCTTGTCTATGTCAATCCGGACCTGCGCGAAGGCCAGCGCATCGCGCGGGGGGCGGTGCTGTTCCGCATCGACACATCCGATTATCGCAACGCCGTGCAAACCGCGCAGGCCGATGTCGCATCGCAGGGCATTTCGGTCCTGCAGGCACAAGAGGAAGTGACTCTGGCGAAAGCCGAACTCGACCGCTTCCAGCAGCGCGCCGTCAGCGGCGGCAATGCCTATGCAAGCGTTGACGGCAATGACTATGCGGCAAAAATCCTGCCGCCGGATGCCTTGGCCAGGAAAAATGGCGCGGACACGCCACAGGCCCGTCAGAATATCGCGACCAATGGTCTGGCAACAAGAGAGCCGCAACTGCAATCCGCCCGCGCCGGGCTGCGAAGGGCGCAGGCCAATCTGGCCAATGCCCAGACGGCGCTGCAACGCACCGTGGTTCGCGCGCCTTTTTCCGGCATTGTGCGTACCGAGGACATAGCCGTCGGCAGCTATGTTCAGCCCGGTCAGGCGCTGGGTTCGATGGTGGCGACCGCAGATTATGAAGCGGTTATTCCGCTCTCCGAACAGGATGCGGCGCTTATCCCGCAGCTGTTCCGCGCCGGTTCGGGCAACCGGATCGAAGCCGCGATATATTCCGACTATGGCGGCATCCGCTATCGCTGGCCTGCCTATGTTGACCGCGTCAACGGCGTGCTCAACCCGCAGACCCGCACAATTGACGTATATCTGCGCATCCCGAATCCGCTGCGGGGTGGCGCGCCGGCGGCTGTTGCCGAAAATGACGGAAAGTCAGCCACGGCATCCTCCGCCCCTCCCCTGTTCGTCGGCAGTTTTGTCGACACCGAGATCAGCGGCCGGGCGCTGGATGAATATGCCGTGCTGCCGCTGGCAGCCCTGCAGGCGGGGAACGAGGTCTGGCTGGTGCGGGACGGCAAATTGCATATCGTCACCGTGGAAATATATCAGCGAACCGACAAGAGCGCGCTGATCAGCACCAAGGGACTGGGACCCGATCCGGTCGCCGTTACCGGCAATCTGAAGGTTGCGACCGAAGGCCTGCGCGTTCGGGTTGCCCAGCCGCGGACATCGGCTGCAGCTGCGAAGCCCGCCGCCAAGGCGGAACCAAAGGCCAAAGCGGTAAAATGACAGATTCAGCCAATCGAGATCCGTCCCTGCCGGAACAGCCGAGCACGGAGATATTGCAGCAGAGCGGCGTTGTCGCCTTCATGGCGCGCAACGGTGTCGCCGCCAATCTGCTGATGATATTCCTGATCGTCGCCGGTATCATGTCCTACCGGACGATTGTCCAGGAGGTGTTCGCGGAGAACAGTCTCGACACGATCCAGGTCAGCGTGGCCTATCCCGGCGCCACGCCGGACGAGGTCGAGGAGTCGATCGTCCAGAAGATCGAGGAAGCCGTCGAGGCGGTGGAGAATGTCAAACAGATCAAGTCGACTGCTGCCGAGAATACCGGATCGGTGTCGATCGAACTGGAACTGGGTACCGATATCGACCGGGCGCTGGATGATGTCAAAGCCGAGATAGACCAGATCCAGTCCTTCCCCGCCGAAGCGGAAGAACCCAGCGTACGTGAACTGACCACGCGGCAAAGCGTCGTGCGCATCGCCATTTTCGGCGATGTTTCGGAAAGCGCGCTGAAGGAGACCGCCTATCGGCTGGAGGACTCGCTCGCTGCGCTGCCGGAAATCTCCTTCGTCGACACCAGCTCGATCCGCGATTACGAAGTGTCGATCGAGGTGCCGCAGGATACGCTGCAGGCTTTCGGGCTTTCGCTGAACGACATATCGCGCACCGTCGCCGCCAGCAGTCTCGACAGTCCCGCCGGCTCGATCGATACCGACAGCGAAGAAGTGCGCGTCCGGACCATCGGCCAGAATTACAACCAGCAGAATTTCGAAGACATCGTGCTGGTGAGCAACGAAAATGGCGCGCTGATCCGGCTTGGACAGATCGCGAATATCCGCGACGAGTTCGAGGATGCCGATCTCGTGTCCCTGTACAACGGCAAGCCGGTGGCCTTTGTCGAGGTTTTCCGCAGCAGCGACGAGCGTGTGCTTGATGTGTCCCGCGCCACCAGGGAATATCTCGAAGGGCCGTTCGCCCACTCGCTGCCGGAGGGCATTTCCTATGCGATCTGGAGCGATGACAGCGAATTGCTGAACGACCGGCTGACGCTTTTGCTGAAAAACGCGGCGATCGGTCTGTTTCTGGTGCTGATCGCACTTACCCTGTTTCTCGACATACGGCTCGCGGCCTGGACCGCGCTGGGCATCGGGGTTACATTTGTCGGCGCGATTTTCCTGCTCGATCTGGCGGGATCGAGCATCAACATGTTCTCCCTGTTCGGCTTCATTCTGGCCCTCGGGCTGGTGGTCGATGACGCGATTGTCGTCGGCGAGAGCGTCTATGCCCGGCGCGAGGCCGGCCGCACCGGAATGGGTGCAGCGGTCAGCGGCGCCCGGCGGGTCACCATGCCGGTCATCTTTGCCGTTCTGACAACCGTTGCCGCCTTTTCCCCCCTGTTTGCGATCGGCGGCGTCATGGGCAAGATTCTGGCCGACATCCCGCTCGTCGTCGTGGCGGTCCTCTTCCTGTCGCTGGTTGAAAGCCTGTTGATTCTGCCCAATCATCTCAGCCACTTGCCGGCCCCCGGTACGCCGACACGCAATCCCGTCACCCGCTTTTTCGAACGGGTGCAGACCAAGGTCGATGTCGAATATCAGAAGTTCGTCAACGGACCGCTCGATCGGGCGGTCCGCTATGCCGTGCGCATGCCGTTCGTGATCCTCGCCGGCAGTCTGGCCCTGCTCATCCTGATCGGCTCGCTGATCCCGGCGGGCATTATCAAGAATTCCTTCTTTCCGGCTATCGAAGCCGATGTCGTCACCGCCAGTCTGGAAATGCCGACCGGAACGACAATTGCGGAGACCGAAAAATGGCCCGCTTCATCGAGCAGAAGGGCCGCGAGACATTTGCGGAATTTGAAAAGCGGGAAGACGAGGACGCTGAGTCGCCCCTGCGCGGCATATTCACCCTGATCGGGCAGGAGCCCCGGAGCAGCGGCCCGGACTTCACAAATGGCGGCTTCTCCTCGAATATTGCCAGCGTCCAGTTCAGCTTCACCCCCGGGGACGAGCGCGCGCTGGCTTCCCGGGACTTTGAAAATGCATGGCGCGAAAAGGTCGGGCCAGTCGTCGAAGCGCGCTCGCTGGTCTTCGCATCGGACCTGATATCGATCGGCGCGCCGGTCGATGTACAGCTTTCCGATCCCGATCCGGCGGTGGTGGAATCCGCCTCGCTGAAACTGATGGAGAGGCTGAACCGCTTTTCCGGCGTGTTCGATATCGAGAGCGATCAGGATCAGGGCCTCAAGGAAATCCAGTTGCGGCTGAAGCCCGAGGCGCGGTCGCTGGGCGTAACCCTGCAGGATGTCGCGCTGCAGGTGCGTGCCGCCTTCTTCGGTAGCGAGGCGCTGCGCGTACAGCGCGGGTCGGAAGACATGCGCGTCTATATCCGCTTGCCGGAAGAGGAACGCAATTCGATCATCGACGTCGAGCGCTTCCGCGTCCGCGTTCCGGGCGGTGAAGTCCCGCTCGCCACCTTGGCCGAGGTCTCCTTCGGCCAGGCCCCTGCGGTCATCCGCCGGACCGACGGCAGACGGATCACGACGGTAACCGCCGATATCGACACCAATATCGTCACCAGCCAGGAAATCGCCAAGCAACTGACCGACGAGATCATGCCCGAACTGCAGGCGGACTATCCGCAATTGCTGTACAGTTTCGGCGGCGAACAGCAGGAGCAGGAAGATTCCTTCGGTGATCTGGGTATCGCCTTTGGCGCGGCCTTGCTGATGATCTACGCGCTGCTGGCGATACCTTTTCGCTCCTATATGCAGCCGCTGATCATCATGGCGGTGATCCCCTTTGGCATCATCGGCGCGCTGATCGGCCACCTGATTCTGGGACTGCCGCTCGGCGTACTCAGCATGTTCGGCATGATCGCCCTGTCCGGCGTGATCGTGAACGGATCGCTTATCCTGATCGACTTTACCAACGAAAATCTCCGCGAGGGCATGGCAATCGAGGATGCAATCATCAGCGCAACCAAATCGCGGTTCCGGCCGATCATGCTGACCTCGCTGACGACCTTCCTGGGCGTCGCCCCGATCACCTTCGAGACCAGCCTGCAAGCGCAGTTCCTGATCCCGATGTCGGCAAGCCTGGGTTTCGGCGTGTTGTTCGGAGCGATCATATTGCAACTGCTGATTCCCGCCATGACCATGATGGAATATAGCGCCAAGCAGCGGATCAAACGATATTGGAGCGACCTGTTTTCCCCCTCTGTCCCGGCCTGATTGCAGGGGACAGATACATTGGCCGGCCGCGTGCCGCTACACTTGCGAGCCCGTGGCACCGTGGCGCTTCGGGCAGGAATGGATAACCACAAGACCAAATGAATGGAAAAAATATGGCACGACCAGAACCGAGAAACTTGACAGTGACGGACAGCGTTCGCGTCACCCCCAATATGCACCGCGTGACATTGGGCGGTGACGGCTTGGCCGGTTTCCCCGCCGGCCAGAGCGGCGGCTATGTCAAGCTGATGCTGCCCGGGCCCGAAGGCGGGCGGCCTCTGGTGCGGACCTATACGATCCGCCACCAGTCAGAAAACGGCATTGCCGTCGATTTTGCCCTGCACGGGTCGGACGAGGATTCCGGGCCCGCGACAGGCTGGGCGCTCAAGGCGCAGCCGGGCGACATGATCCGGCTTGGCGGTCCTGGCGATGCCAAGCCGTTGCCCGAGGGGCGCGGACCGTTCCTGCTGGTCGGTGACATGACCGCCCTGCCCGCCATTTCGGTCAATCTGGAAGCCCTGCCCGCGGACGCGACCGGGGATGCGATCCTGCTTGTCCGGGACGAGGCCGACAGGCAGGCGCTCACCAAGCCGGACGGCGTCACGGTCCACTGGCTGGTCGACGCCGATCTGGGTGCCAATCCCGCGCTTCTCGCCGATGCCGCGCGCGCGCTGCCTGCGGTGGGCGATCTGGCTTATGCCTGGGTTGCCTGCGAGTTCGAGGCGATGAAGCTGCTGCGTGAATATCTGCGCGTCGAGCAGGGTTTCGGGCCCGATCGCCTCTATATCTCAAGCTACTGGAAGCGCGGCCTGATCGAAGACGACCACAAGCAGGTCAAGCGCGCCGATGCGCAGGCCGGCGGCTGATCGTCAGGCGGCCCCGCCCTGCTGCGGCAGGGGATGTTCGCGGTAAAATTCGACCTGCATCTTCATCGGACCGGTCAGCCTGACAAAATGCAGATCCTGCGGCGGGATCGGCGCGGGATTGTCGACGGTGACCAGACGCCGTGATGGCGGGTCGATGAAGACCAGCTCGACCTCGCCCTCCAGCACCCGCAGCAGCCCCCAGGTGCCGTCTTTGGTGCTATGCTCGTTGCGCAGCTTGTCCGGCAGGCTCTGTTCGTCGAATATCCGCGATGCGGCGTAGGGGACCGCCGGCTCGGCGGGGCCGGCCATCAGACCAGCGCCCGGATAAAGGCAAAGGCGCAGGCGAAGACCGCCAGCAAAATCGGCACGGTCAAAATCTGGGCATGAACCGCCGCATCATCCATCCAGCCGGTCTGCGTATCGATGCCGCCGGTGGCATGAGCCTGCGGCAATATTTCCCGTTCGCGTGCGCTGACTCTGTTCAACACCGCCGCCGTACCAAAATACATGACCGTATAGGCAATACTGATCAGCAGCGCGAATATCGCCGCCACGCCCCGACCGGTGGCGACGAACAGGGCTCCGAAAAAGACGGCATAGGAACCGAACATCGTGGTCCATATCGACGCGGGCAGTTCAAAGGTCCGGCTTTCGTGCGCGGCGCCCGACACCGGTCTGACAAACCCTGCATTTCCGCGTTGATCTCTGCCGCAACCGCCTGGCCGCCTTCGATCTGGAAATCCATCAGCATGACAATGTCTTCCTTGCAGAAGAGCCCGACCCGAGGCCGTCTCTTTGAACCTTGATGCCGGTGAGCAGGCTGGATGCGATCCGCCCGGCCGCCTCGCGAAAGACCTGGCCCGCCGCATCATTGGGGGCAACGTCGTCCAGCGTCCGGTTCCACAGTACCAGCCAGCGATCGAAATGCACATGATCGAGACCGCCGACTGCAATATGCTTGAGCATCGGATTGCCGCGAAACCGCCCCGGCTCCAGCGCTACAGATGCCCAGAAATCCTTCATTCTCGCGAGATGGGGTGTCCATTCCGCGACATGGGCCTCGAATATCGGCCCGAGCAGCGCGTCGCTGCGGACCGCGCGATAGAAAGTCTCGACCAGATCGGAGATAAGCGCATCGTCGATGCCCATCGCATGGGCTTGCGCCATTTTCTTCGCTCGGGCGCGTTCGGCATATCCTGGTTCGGTCATTGTCTCGACTCGCTTAAGATGCATTTGATATACACCTTTTATCGCCCTTTGCCTTTAAAAGCAATATATGATATGCATCTTTTATGAGATTGTCCGTTCAAACCGACTATGCGCTGCGTACATTGATGTATCTGGCCGCGCACGAAGGTCACCATTCGATTGCCGAGATCGCCCGGCAATACAGGATTTCAAAAACCATTTGATGAAAGTCGCCCAGCGGCTGGCGGCCGAGGGTTTTGTCGACAGCGTGAAGGGGCGCAGCGGCGGCCTGTTGCTCGCCCAGCCTGCCGAATCCATCAATGTCGGCCACGTCGTCCGCACGTTCGAGGATTATGGTGCCTTCGTGCAATGTTTCCCCGAAGCCGATGACAGCTGTGTCGTGACGCCCGTTTGCGGCCTGCGCCATGTACTCGCCGACGGAATCGACGCATTCCTCCGGCATCTCGACGGATACACCCTGGCCGACATTGTCGGTGACAAGGCGCGGTTCATATCCGTCTGGCAAGGATCCGGTCCGACCCCGACCAGCCGAAACATCAGCAATATTGTGGGCGATTGACGGAAAAATCTGTATCAGACCTGCCATGTCAAATTCAAATGCACTTCTGGTCGCCTTGCGGCAGATTAACCGGGCGATCGATCTCCAGTCCAAAAACTGGAACGGGAGACCGGCCAGACAACCCCGCAACTCCTGCTCCTGAAAGCCCTGGAAAAAGACGGGCGGGCCAAACCGTCGGTAATCGCCAAATCGGTGCATCTGTCGCATGCCACGGTCACATCGATTGTCGACCGGCTGGAAAATCCGGGATGGTCACCCGCGAAAAAAGCGAAGATGACCGGCGCTCGGTGGAAATTGTCCTGACCGACAAAGGCCGTACATGCGTCGAAAATGCGCCGGAGCTGCTGCAGGAAGATTTTCTGGTCGCCCTGTCAAAGCTCGAACCGTGGGAGCAGAATCTGCTGATCTCCTCGGTCCAGCGCATCGCGGTAATGATGGACGCGAACCAGATAGAATCCGCACCAATACTGGAGATTGGCGAAATCTAGTTCTGCGGTATGACTTCGGTCATGACCTCGCCAGCCGGCAAGTCCCACGTCAGGTGCCGGTCATCCAGCACGACCATATTCTTATCGGTGATCAGCGTGCCGAGGGTTTTGTAACCCAGCAACTGCATGGCCGACAGGGTCGGGTTGCGGGCCAGCGCCATCGTCTCGTCGGACGAGAAATTGGTCAGACCCCTGGCCAGCTCGTCGCCGGATTCGCCATAAATATGGATCACATCGCCTTTGACATACGGACCCTGGATGGAAAGCACATCTTCCCGGCCGATATTCCGCCGTCCGTGTTTGAAAGCTTCGGCGGTCGCCGCGTTGACGACAATACTGCCCGCCATTTGCAGACGATCCGACAGCCAGTTGGCCCATGCGGATTCGGGCCGTTCATTCGCCATTATTCTCGTGTGCCGCCGTTCTTCGTTCAGGACCGACGTCACCGGATGCTCATATTCGCCATGCGCGATCCGCGTGTCACAGCCGGCATTTTGCGCCATATGGGCAGCCTGGATTTTCGTCAGCATCCCGCCGCTGCCGAGGCTGCTGACACCTTCGGTCACCGCAAGATAGGGCGAAACATCGGTCACTTTTTCAACCAGTTGCGCTCCGGCTTCGGACGGATCCTTGTCGTAAAGGCCGTCCACCTGTGTCAGGATGATCAGTTCGTCGGCCTGCAGCATCTGCGCGATTTTTGCTGACAGCCGGTCATTATCACCAACCCGGATTTCTTCCGTGGTGATCGTGTCATTCTCGTTGATGATCGGCATGATATTGGCATCGAGCAGACGGTCGACCGTATTCTTGGTGTTCAGGAACCGCTTGCGGTCTTCCAGATCGCGCAAGGTCACCAGTACCTGCGCTATTTCGAAGCTATATTCATGGGCCACCTGCTTATAGGCGTTTAGCAACAGCGGCATACCGCAGGCCGCCGCTGCCTGCTTGTCGCGCAGACCGGCCGTCTCCGGCCGTTCGCCGATCATGTTCATGCCCAGCGCAACCGAACCGGAAGAACAGAGGATGACTTTCGCGCCGCCTTCCCGCAGCCGGGCGATATCCTCGAGCAGATTATGCATGAAAGCCCAGCGCGGCGTGAGCCGCTGTTCGTTGGCGAGCAGGCTGGAGCCGACTTTAACAACGATTGTTTTGCCTTGTACCATTTGACGTGATGCCCTTATTACTCTGTGACGGAGGTAGGGATTGAACCTGACCAGTGCAATAATTTAGTGATCAAAACATTTAATTTTGCGTGAAAGCTATATAAAATAAGCATTTGTTGACATATCTGTTTTGAATACTAAGCACATCGCAAGATCCATATTCACCAACGGCAAGAGATTGAATTGACAAAAATATTACTCCTCGGATGCGGCAATATGGGCGGAGCGCTGCTCAAGGCCTGGGCCGCTCACACCGAACATGAATTTACCGTGGCAGACCCGGCCAGCCCCGACCTGCCGGAAGGCGTGTCCCTGGTCGGTTCGGTCGAGGAACTGGGCGAACAGCTTTTCGACTATCTGATCGTGGCGCTGAAACCGCAACTGATCGATGATGTGCTTCCCGGCTATCTGCCAAGACTGAAGCCGTCGGGCGTCATAAGCTCGATCGCCGCCGGCTATTCCGCCGCAAAGCTGGCCGCCCATGCACCCGGCCGGTCGGTCATCCGGATCATGCCGAACCTGCCCGCTGTCATCGGCAAGGGCGTCAGCGGTCTCTACGCCCATGGGACCGTGCCCGAAATGGCATCCGGCACCATCGAGCAGCTCGCCTCTTGTTCCGGCGACGTCGTCTGGGTCGACAGCGAGGATATGCTGGATCGTCTGACCGCAGTCGCCGGAAGCGGCCCGGGCTATGTTTTCGAGATGCTGCGCGCCTATGTCGAAGCTGCCGAGAAACTGGGTTTCAGCGGGGAAGACGCGAAAAATCTGGTTCTGGGAACCGTCCGCGGGACGCTCGATCTGGCGCTGGATTCCGACCTGTCGCTCGAGGACCTGCGCAAGAATGTCACCAGCAAGGGCGGCACCACTGCAGCCGGCCTCGCCGCGCTGAACGGTAGCGAGGAATTTTCGACGCTGATCCGCGACACGCTGCAAGCGGCCTATGAGCGCGCCGTCGAGCTACGATAGGATTCAGGCTGGCAAAATGCGCGATTGCTCC
This sequence comes from Sphingopyxis sp. BSNA05, assembly GCF_013265645.1. Lineage (NCBI taxonomy): Bacteria > Pseudomonadati > Pseudomonadota > Alphaproteobacteria > Sphingomonadales > Sphingopyxidaceae > Sphingopyxis > Sphingopyxis sp. BSNA05. Next base: position 27,357 of record NZ_PYIA01000120.1, read on the forward strand.
GCACCTGAAATGTCTAGCCAGTAAAACCGGGCGCCCGGTAGATTTCGGTTCCGCGCCGGAAGACGACCAGCTTCTTGAGCGTCACCGGGTGGAAGAAGGCTTCGATTGCCTGACCGCTTTCGGTTCTGGCATAGACTTCATAACAGTCGCCCTCGACCTGGGTCTTGAGCAGTTCCCAGCCTTCCATCCAGGCCTTTTTCTTCAGTTTCGCAATCGGCTTCCATTTCTCGGTCGGGCCGGCGTTGCATTTGATATCGCCGTCCGCATAGGCCGCTGCGCCAGCATCAATGTGGCCAGAACGGTGGCGGCCTTATATTTGCGGGAAATTTTTCTCATGTCATACTCCGTTGCGTGCGTTGTCGCCGGCTGCGGCCGATATAGCGTAAAATCCAGGCCAATATGAGCGGGGCGAGATGAACCATTGCTGGCTGCCAGACCCAATCCAGTAAAATCCAGTGAACCAGCGCGATAATCAGTGCAGGATAGACGAGGCGCTGGATATTTTTCCACTGTCGTCCGAGCCGGCGCATCGCATAGTTGAAGCTGATCACCGCGGGGAGCAACATCAGCACAAGCGACAACCAGCCCGTCCAGATACCGGGGATGCCGATCTCTTCGAGCATCGCCGCGAGACTGTTCATGTCGAATATGTAGAATATCAGATGCAGCATGGCATAGCCGAAAGCCGCGACGCCGAGATTGCGACGGATCTTGATCCATCCCCTGAAAAAGCGGTTGAGACCGAAAATTCAGACAAGGGTCCGGGCAACATCGCGAGGATCATCAGCCGCACCGACATTTCCCCGCTGGGATGCAGCATGTCCATCGCCAGGACATCGCCTTGCGAGAAGGACCAGAGCATCAGGATGCCGGGGAGCGCAAGAACCAGCCACAGCAGGCCTTTTGCAATAGAAACTCTCATAGCGTTGCCCACCGCCGCAGCAAATTGTGATAGACGTGGATCAGACGATCGATTTCTGGATCATCATGGGGTCGGTCGGGCGTCAGCGACTGGATCGATTGGTCGAGGTCGAACAGCAGTTCCCGCGCCGAGGCATCGGCAACCGCGCTCTGCATCCAGGTGATCGCGCAAATCCGCTGGCCGCGCGTAACCGGCATTACCTGATGCAGGCTGGAAGACGGATACAGCACCATGTCGCCTGCCGCGAGCTTGACCGGCTGCGCGCCATATTGTTGTTCGATCACCAGTTCGCCGCCGTCATATTCGTCCGGATCGGACAGAAATATCGTGGCAGACAGATCGCTGCGAATGGTCAGATTGGCTTCGGGGAGGCGCATCAGCGCGGCATCGCTGTGCGTGCCGTAATGGCCGCCGTCCTGATAGAGATTGAAAATGGGAGGCCAGATTTTTCGGCCAGCGAGGCGGAGATGAACAGCGGGTCATTGCCCAGTTTGCGCAATATGACGTTGCCCAGTTCGACCGAAAGCGCGTTCTGCCGATCGATCTGCAAATTCTGCTTCACCTTGACCGAACGGGTACCCGCCGAGGCCGCGCCATCGGACCATTCGGCGGCTTCGAGCTTCCTTCGGAAATCCCGGACCTGCTCCTCGTCCAGAATATTTTCGATGATTGTAAGCATGGGACCAGCCGTTTGTTGGATTGAAGGAGGGGCGACGAATCGCCGCCCCTCCTTCTCGTATCAGAACGTCCGGTGAGCGTTAGCGTCGCGCGGCGTTCGTCCCCCTTGTAGAGGAAGTGACCGCTGCGATAACCGGCAAGATAATAGTCCTCGTTGGTCACGTTGGTCATATTCACCCGGGCCGAGAGATTCTCGTTTACCTTGTAGCTGGCGAAAGCGTCAAAGGTCCAGTAATCCGGAACGCGGTAGGTATAGACGTCCAGCGTCGTATTATAGCTGGCCGCATCGTCCGGCTGGCCGGTGAACATCTCTCCCTTGTAGGTAGCGGTGCCACCAAAGGCGAAGGCCTCTGTCGCCTGATAGCGCAGCTGCGCCGATGCCTGGGTGTTGGAGAAGTTGCTCAGACGGCGACCGATCTTGGAGGCGTCATTCGAATCCGTGACTTCCGAATCCATGAAGGTAACCGATGCCTGGCCGGAGAGTTTCGGCGTGATATTGCCGACGAGGCCCAGTTCGATACCGCGAACACGGTTTTCACCGGTGTTCAGGCTTCCGCCCGCGGCATAGTCATCGCCAGCCGACTCAAACACGTCGCTCTTGGTGATCTGGAAAGCCGCCGCGGTAAGCATGAGATGATCGTCGAACAGATCCGCCTTCACGCCCAGCTCGTAGCTGGTCGAGCTTTCCGGACGTCCGTCACCAATGCCGGTTCCGTCATCGACGCAGATGCCGCCATAGCCGCAGTTGCCGCCCAGATCGGACTCGCCACCATTGATATTCTTGGCGGTGCCCCAGTTGAAATAGACATAGACCTCATCCATCGGCTTCACGCCAATGCCGGCATGACCGTTCCACAATGTATCCTTGTAACGATAGCCGGTTTCGTCTCCGCGGCTGACAACATCATTGCTGTAATCAAACGCATCAACCCGGACACCACCATGGATGGAAAGCCAGGGATTGATATCGACCGTATCCATCAGATAGACCGACATGGTCTCTACCTGCCAAGCGCTGTCAACATCGCCATCGAGTATCTCGCGCTGCAAGATGTTGTGGATGTCATCAACGTTCACATTGCGATTTTCATCGGTAATACAATATGAGGGATTCAGGCTGCCACCTCTGCCCGCCGTAATACAATTTGTCGCTCCGGTGCTGGTCGTATCATAGGTCCCGTTCGCGACTTTCAGGTTCGAATATTCGACGCCTGCAACCACGTTGTGCGCGATTGAACCCGTATTGAAATCGGCCAGAACATTGAGCTGGTTGACGAAATATTCGACTTCCTGATTGCCCTGATGGTCGCTCAGAGTCAGGGGGCCGAATGTATCCGTGTCGGTATCATAGGCACCGCCTCGAAGGCCGGTCAGCACATAGCCGTTGGACGTTTCACCATAGCGTGTGGAGTTCACGATCGTGAACCCGTCAAACGGTGTGATGAAGATACGGCCAGTGAACGTATCGACGGTCGTGTTGAGAAAGTCCTCGGTCTGGGTGTAATTGGGAACATCGTCCCATGGACCATGGATCGTGACATCGTCGGGTCCGGTGCCGGTTGGCGCCGGAACATAGCCGCCCAGATCCGGCGTATCGTCGGCTTCGAGGTGATAATAGTCGAGCAGAACACGAACCGTGTCGTTCAGCCGGAAGCTGCCGGAGATCGCCGCGCCGATACGCTCGCGATCCGAGAAATTGCGGTTCGGCGCTTCGTCATAGCCGTAAAGCAGGTTGGCACGCAGCGCGATATCGTCGCTCAGCGCCCAGTTGCTGTCCAGGGTGACGCGGTAGAAATCGTCGGTGCCGATACCCAGGTCGATGCGGTTGAAATTATAGTCGGTGCTGGCCTGTTTGGTGATTGAGTTCACCGCGCCACCGGTCGAACCGCGACCGGCGAAGGAAGAGCTAGGGCCCTTGGTGATTTCAATCTGTTCGACCGCAAAGGTTTCGCGCGTTGTCATGCCGGGGTCGCGCAGACCATCGACAAACACGTCGCTGCGCGCTTCATGGCCGCGGATGATATAGCGATCACCGAAAGCGTTGCCGTTTTCACCGGTACCGACGGTGACGCCGGGCTGGTTGTCGAGAATATCGCGCAGGTTGGTGGCGCCCTGCTCGTCGAGCTGGCTTTCCGTCAGCACGGTGATCGTTGCCGGCGTTTCCGACAATGGCTTCACGCGGCGCAGATCGCCCGAGACGCGGGCCTTATAGGGCGCGCCCTTCTGGGTGTAGGGATTTACGTCGGCCGCATTGTCTTCGATCTGGAGCGTTTCCAGCTCGACTTCTTCCGGCTCGGCATCCTGGGCAAAGGCGGGAGCGGTCGACAGCGCGGTGGTAAGGCCCAACGCTACAACAGCGCTGCGCTTGCCGAAACTGCCAAAGCGCAGACTGGCCGGCCTTTGCATCTGGGACATGTCTTTCTTCATCGTGAAACTTCCTTTTTCAACGGGTTCTGAGGGAATAATCAATGGGCAGCGAGATCGTGACTTGGTCTCGCTCCATGGATGCAGGCATGGCCGGCAAGGGCGCGACGCGTTGCATCAGCGCCAGGGTGGCCTGGTCGAGAATGGTATGCCCGCTGGAACCGGTGATCGACACATTGGAGATATTGCCGGTACGATCGACCGTGAACCGGACCTTGACCACACCCTGTTCGCGGGCCTTGCGGGCTTCGGTGGGATATTTCTTGCGCTGGTTCAGATGTGCGCTGACCATCGCATAATAGTTGGCGCGCTCTTTCTTGGCTTTGGGGCTGTTTCCGGAAGTGCTGCTTGGCGCAGACTTAGTAGCAGCGACCGGCGGTGCTTCGCTTCGGGCGGGAGCCGCCAACGCGACCGGCGTAACCTCGGCCTGCTGAACCGGCCTGACAGGGGCCGCAGGCTGCTTGGCCTCTGGTGGCAATATGACCGCATCATCCGGCAACGGTGCGCGCACGGTAGGGACCTCGAACGGAAGTGCCTGTTGCGGCGGGATATAGTCCGGCTGCGATGCGGGCGTCGGCTCAGACATGGCCTCGCTCGCACTCGCAGGGGGAAGCTCCACGAGAACCACCGGTTCAGGGATGGGGCGGTCGTGTGGAGCCTTCCATGCCATGGCAGCCACACCGAGAAAGGCATGGGCTGCTACAGCAATGGCTGCGGCGGTAACCCAGCGACGCTTTTCGTCAGACTGAGCATCGCCTTGTTCATTTTGTCGAACCCGATTCCGCGCCCACCAGGGCAACGTGCAGATAGCCGGCAGAGCGCAAGGAGTTCATCGCGCCCATGATCGTGTCATACGTGATGGTCTTGTCGGCGCGCAGAAAGATACGCTGCTCCCTGTCGGAACGGGTCGCCGTCTCGATCGCAGCTCCCAGGCCCGCTTCGGAGACGGGTGTTTCGTTGACGAGAATATTGCCGTCGGCCTGAATGGAGAGGAAAACAGGCTTGTCGGGTTTCGGCGCGGCATTGGCGGTAGAGACCGGCAGGTCGACCTTCACATCGACCGTCGCCAGGGTGCCGCGACCATGAAGATGATCAACAGCACCAGCATCACGTCGATGAACGGCGTAACGTTGATGTCATGATTTACCGGAAGGTCATCGCTATTGTCGTTGAGCCGGATCGACATCGTTTCAATCCTTTTCGATCTTCACGGTGCCGCGGCTGAGGTCGCGGGAGACCAGCCGCAATATTGCGGCGGCGGTGTCCGAAACAAGCGCGCGATAGGCAGATATCTGGCGAGAGAAATGGTTGTACATGACGACCGCAGGAATTGCCGCAACGAGACCGAGCGCCGTCGCAAGCAAGGCTTCTGCGATACCGGGCGCGACAACGGCGAGATTAGTGGTCTGCTTCTCAGCGATACCGATGAAGCTGTTCATAATGCCCCAGACCGTGCCGAACAGTCCGACAAAGGGAGCCGTCGCGCCAATGGTCGCGAGAATATTGACGCCGCGCGTCATCTTGCGGGAAAGCGCCGCTTCATAACGTTCGAAGCGGGAAACAATGCGCTCCTTGACACCATCGCCGTCCTGCAGGGCATCGGCGGACAGCGCGAGCTCGGTCGACGCTTCCTGCACCAGAGCCGTTTTGGACAAAACCGCATCGCCGTTGGCATCATCAAGTGACCGCAGCTTGGCGACTTCATCATGGATGAGACGCTCTGCTGCCATCGCCTTGCGCAGCTCGGAGAGTTTGGCGATGAAGATTGTCCAGCTGACCAATGAAGCGATGATCAGGCCGATGATGACGATCTTCACGATCCAGTCCGCCTGCGCGAACATGCCGCCCACGCTCAGCTCGACGGGGATGGTCGACAGGGAAGACGCCGCGGCTGCGCCGGCGGATGTCAGCAACGCTGCAATTGCCACGGATTTTATAACATGTCCCATAAGTCTCTTAGCCACTGTTGCCCCCTGATATGACTCATGCGAATCATTCGCATCGACGAGAGGCCAATTACAGCTTCTTATTGCTATTGCAAGTGATTCTCATTAATTTACTGATCATGAACCGGGCGGCCAAATATCCTGTTGTTCGTTTACCTATGGGACGAACGTGGTTCTCGGCTGGCGTCGGCTGGACATGTGCAGATTATCCGAAACGGTCCTCGCCCGGTTTGGCCACTTTCTTCGCCAGAACGCGATGATCCTCCGACGATTTTACCAAACTCGCCCTGACAAAGATGTACGGGCTTGATTGATCGGGGTAAATCTTTAGGAAATTCATCATTACCATGTCGAATTTTACCTTCAGAACTTAAAGTTACAGGCGTCCATGAACTATTTTTACAATTGCTATGATCTGGCCATCGAAAGCGAAATGGCCCTATCCGAAATGGTCGCCTTGTCCGACACGCCGGAAACCATAGATGTGCGCATCACGCAGGCGCGATCAATCCGGATGGCCTGGAAGGAGCCGAGCAAATCGGTCCCTTCCTGTGGGCCACGCCGAATGCCCTGCAATTGCACATTCCGGATGTCGCCCGTTTTCTGGTTCGCGACGGCAACAGCATCGTATTTGATCCGGCACCGGGCATAGACGAGGACAGCGTGAGGGTTTTCATGCTCGGTTCGGCGCTCGGTGCATTATTATTCCAGCGCGGCTATCTTGTGCTGCACGGCAACGCTGTTCAGATCGGCGACGGTTGCATCATCTGCGTCGGTCACTCGGGCGCAGGAAAATCAACGCTCGCCGCCGCTTTCATGCAGCGGGGCTATAAATTGCTGGCCGATGATGTCGTGCCAATCGACAATGATTGCCTTGCCATCCCGGGATTCCCACGGATCAAGCTATGGCAGGATGCGGCGGACAAGCTGGAAATCGACACCACGCCCCTCACCCGGATCCGACCGGACATGGAAAAATTCAACCTGCCGATCACCGACAATTTTGTACCCGAGCCGCTGCCGGTGAAACATATCTACATCTTGCGCAGCGACGATGAGGATGGCTTTTCCTCTACCGCTATCAAGGGCTTGCAAAAATTCCCGGCCCTCCATGCCAATACCTATCGCCAGAAATTTCTCGACAGCATGGATTTGCGTCCGGACCATCTCAATCTTTGCGGGAAGCTTTCGGGGCAAACAGCGATTACCCGTGTTGTCCGGCCGCGAATGGGGTTTGAAGTCGATCAGCTGGTCGACCATATTCTGGCTGACCTTTCCGAAAGCGTTTAGACGTGGGCGCGATATACTGGCTTTCCTCCTATCCCAAATCCGGCAACACTTGGTTCCGCACATTCCTGCAGAACCTGACGCAGAATGGCGATGCGCCGGTTGATATCAACGAACTGCATACCGGCTCCATTGCCAGTGGCCGTGGCTGGCTGGACGAAGTTCTGGGATTTGACACCGCCGACATGCGGCATGACGATATTGATGCCCTGCGGCCCGCGGTATACGACTGGAGCCTGCAATCGCCGGATCTGGAATATCACAAGATTCATGATGCCTATACATTTCTGCCGTCCGGAGAGCCATTGGTCAGCAGCAGGGCAACACGGGGCGCAGTCTATTTCGTTCGCAATCCGCTCGACGTGGCATCTTCCTTCGCCAATCACCTGCAGTGCAGCGTCGATGATGCGATCGTGCGGATGGCATCTCCGAAGATGAGCTTTGTGAAGTCGGAAAAGAGGCTGAACGGCCAGGTACGGCAAAAATTGTTCAGCTGGTCCGACCATGTGCTGAGCTGGGTCGATGCGCCCGATCTCAATCTGGAAATCCTGCGCTACGAGGATATGCTCGAAGACAGCCTGGCCACATTCACCCGGGCAGCGCGCTTTCTCGAACTGCCCCATGACCAGCCGCGGGTTGAGAAAGCGATTCATTTCAGTCGCTTTGATCGCTTGCAGGAACAGGAAAAATCTACCGGATTCAAGGAAAAACCGGCCAACACGCCTTCCTTTTTCCGTCAGGGCAAGAGCGGCGGCTGGCGGCAGGAACTGAACGAGGAACAGATTACCCGAATCATCGCCGATCACGGACCGGTGATGCGGCGGTTCAACTATCTCGACGAGCACGACAACCCGCTGTAGATTTCCGCCTTACGGATATTCCGCCCGGCATCCCGAAAGGCAGGGCGGAACGTCGCAAGCCTGTTTACCCTGGCAAGGAAGCCAGACGATTTCTCGTCTGAAGCTCCGACAGAAATCCTCCCGTCAGGATTTGTGGCAGACTACCGCCGAAGCCGTTGTTGCCTTCCAGCAATATCGGCCCCTGAGGGGTCAAGACCCAGTCCCAGGCGATGGCCCAGAAATCGGCATAGTGATCATGCGCCGCCAGGCTGTGATCAATCAGCGATTGCCAATCGGGCAGCGGCAAGTGATCGTCGCGTTGCGCCAGCATATCGCGCTGGTTCTGCCGTACTTCGGCAAGCAGCAGCATATCGTCCGCTATCGGCTGTACCAGCCCGCTTTCAGCATCGACTGGCAGGATGACATAGACGTCGCGCTTGTCAGACGGCTTCCGCATGGTCGGAATTTCCAGTGTCGCAGACAAAATGCTGCTGCCTTGTTCGCTTCGCCGGGTAATACAGCGGACGGTGATCGCCCGCCCATCCGGTACCAGCGGTGCCAGTTGCGGATGATTTTGCAGCGCCGGCTGCACCAGACCAATGTCCAGCTGCAGCAACGCTTCCCATGCCGCCATCACGGATCGTCGATCGGGCAGCGGGTCGCCCTCGAACGTCCACCCCTCTATGACCTGTCCCTTTTCCAACATTCAAAAGCACCGAGCCCGCGATTACCCGATCTGCTTTTGCAAAACAGCCGACGATGTTTTTCAAGAGCGGCGTCAAAATCAAATCCGGTGTCTGCTGAGGCGATTGCCAGGATTGGCGCCATCGGTATGCCGCGCGCTGCAGGAAATCCGTGGCGGCAGCTTGTCAGCCAGCCGGACCGTCGTCTCCGGCGATATGGCCCGGCGGCTATTCCGCCATTTATGAAACGCAGCGATATGGCGGTCGCTGACATAGTTCCACAGGCGCGCGGGATGTTCGACAAGTCCGAAGCGATAGGCCTCACCGGGCGGCATGCACGCCCCGATGCTGATCCGGACGAGCGTGCAGAACTGGCGTGGTCGTGAAACACCCCGTTCGTCGCGAAGCCTGGAGCCATAACCGCGCAGCGCCCTGAACAGGGCCAGCCAGCCGAACAGCCCTGCCCATTTCAGCCATAATATCGCTTCAACCAGCACGTAGAGCGGCTTCGGCATACCGGGCAAGGCAGTCCAGAATATCTGCCTGTGCGCCTCAATCTGCGGGTTGCTGGTCGACAAATAGCGCCAACTGACCATACCGTGCGGGATGTTGCGCCACCAAAGCTCCCGACGAAGCGCCTTGAGCCATCTTGTGACCTTGCTAGGCAACCGATAGGCCATTGAGCCAGACGTTGAGCCACTTCACAGCCAGCATGTGCCGCCTGATCTGGAAATTCGCCTCGGGATCAAAGCCATGTTTCTCCATCTGGTCGATCTTAGCCCGCCATTTGTCCCGATCTATCATGTCGGCCAGCAGCGGGTGCAGCTCGTCATCAATCTGCTTCATCGTCTTCACGATTTCGCTGCTGTTGTTCCGCGAGGGAGACTGTCGCTCCCCCATATATTTCGATCTTTTCCATGCCACCGATCGGGTACTGTTCCGGTAATGGCCCGGCGGTGCAAATAGCGGCCAATACCGCCCGGACCTGCGCGCTCGATAATCGGCGTGGACAGATATTGCTGGACCAGCCGTTTGTCCCAAAGCGGCCAGCGATAGTCGATCCCGTAAGATGCAGCCATTAGCGTGCAATTCTCAAGCCGCGTCGGCACATAGGCCATCTGCAACAATCCGCTGATGATCCAGTCATTATGCTTGCGATGCACGGCATCGTAGCGCGCCGTTTCCATATATTCCCGCTCCAGATCATAGCGGGCGACAATCTCGTCGCGGAGCGGCTGCTCCGGCCATCTTTTTTCCAGACGGCTAGAAAATTCGCATTGTATCCGGCATTTTTGCGCTCCTTATATATACGTCTGAGCAACCGGTAGATGCGCAGCGGCAGCTTCCCCCGCATCAAGTCTATCGCGGCCTTGTAAGCGCCCTTGTCGATGAGTTCCCGCTGGATGTGGTTGGCGTAATTGGTGACCACCTCGTCGCCACCATAGCCGGAGAACAATGTCCTGATGCCGTATAGCTGGCACTGATCGTAGAACGGCCGGTGCGACGTGGCATTGCCATGTTCTTCCGGATAGCCGAGAATTTCCAGATCTTCCCGCATCTGCTCGTCCGAAAAGCCGGACCTCCCATATTGGGAAGTATTGATATGGTTATGGACGATTGACGCCGCCTGACTGGTTTCCAGAATATAGGCCGGCTCCTCTTCCGAGAGCGCGAAGCCGAAACTGTGCAACCGATCGCCCGGATCGCCCATGAACTTGCCAAGATAGGCCGTGATGGTCGCGGAATCGATACCACCGCTATTTTCCGTGCCAAGCGTATAGTCGCTGATCATCTGGGAGCGCATTGTCTCCTCCAGAACCGCGCGATAGGCCTCGACACGTGCCGGGTCGCGGGTAAAGACATCCCGTGCATCATCGCGCCAATGATGATAGCGGCGCAATTCATGACGCCCCTCGCCGATGCTCAGCGAATGACCGCCGGGCAATTTCATGATTTCCTTGAAGGCCGTCCGGTCATGGCTCTTTGATTGGCCGATTACATAGCGCGCGATCCATTCCGGATCGGGGGTTGGTCGTGCATTTTTTAGTTTGAGCAGCGCTGCTGAAGTGGAAGCGAAAAGCAGACCCTGTTCATGCGGCCAGTAATAGAGCGGCTTTACTCCGACCGGATCGCGGGCGAGAAAGGCCGTCCGCCGTTCGCTGTCCATAATGGCCAGTGCAAAATCGCCGGTCAGCTTCTCGGGCAGGCTCTCCCCCCATTTCAACCATCCGGCAAGTATAAGTCTCGCATCGGGGGTTTCATCCAGTGGCCGGTCGAGCACGAGTTGCGCAGCCAATTCATCGCGATTGTCCAGCCTGCCCCAGAACGCGACGCGGAGCCGGTCTGACACCAGCGGGACCGATCCGATATGACGGGATGACGGCGTATTGAAAATATCCGCCTCGACCAGCAAGCCATGCTCATCGCGCTGGTAGCCACTCACGTCCGGCCTGTACCGAGGGTAAAGGGAAGAGACCCAGACGTCCGGTGTAATCCATGCTTCAACCGGGGGAGAATTATCGAAACACAGCAGTCCGGCAAACATATATTTGATCACACGATTGTTGATAGGGTTTTGAAGACAACTAGGGCGATATCACGCTTGAGGCCAGCGCTTTTCACAATGCGGCAAGCCTCTTCCCCTCACCCGCTCGTATGGATTGCAAGCCAGACTTGCCTTTGATAGTGCTGTGGCAAATCTAATCACGAAAGACTTTTTATGAGCGAACTGAAACTCGACAGCATCGTCCGGAGAAACCCTGAAATGGTGTCCGCCGACATGGATGGCGAAATGGTGATGATGAGTATCGAAGACAGCGCCTATTACGGGTTGAACGCGGTCGGTTCCAATCTGTGGGAGGCCATGGAAGAACCTGTAAGCGTTACAGCCCTATGTGAACATGTGACCCGAAATTTCGATATCGACCTGGCGACTTGCCAGAGCGATGTCATGGAATTGCTGACAGATTTGCGCGAGCGCAATCTGGTGCAATTGGCAGGATAGCAAATGGAGGGTTTTCTCCTCCCGTTGCAACGGACATGATCAAGACCCTGAAAAGAAAATTTGCGACGGCCAGGCAACTGCCGCCCCTATTCTATCTCTGGCTCGGGCCGGCGTGGGTACTGTTGGGACTGAGCCGCTTCGTCATTCTGACCATGACGTTCAAACGTTTCGCCCATTGGCTCGGCATGCACGACGGTCTCGCCCCGCGCACACCGCTGATCACGGCTGCTCAGGAAAAGCGCGCCCGGGCGATCAGCAGCGCAATCATCTTCGCGGCGAGATTTGCACCCTGGAAAGCCAATTGTTTTCCCCAGGCGATCACCGCGCGGCTGATATTGGGACTATATGATATCCCCTATGCGCTCTTCTTCGGCTTGATGCGCAGCAAGCAGGAAGAGGATCGGGGCGAGATCAAGGCCCATGCATGGGTTGTGTCGGGCCGTGTCAATGTTACCGGCGGCCGCAGCTTTGGGCAATTTACGTCGGTGGGCTGCTTCGTTTCGAAATAAGCCTTCCGGCCCATTGCCACTGCTGTTTCCATTGCGCCAAACCGGAACGGCGTGCGATCGGGAACTATCGCTCCCGCCGGTGTGTCACCAGGGCAATTCATTCCCGTCGTAGGACAGAAAAGAGCCCGACTTTTCCAGCGTCATGGCATCGATCCGGGCGCGCACGCCGGCGATCGATTCTTCCACCTCGATATCCGCTCCTTCGCCGCTCATGTCGGTTTTGACATAGCCCGGATGTATCGGATTCACGATGATCATCTCGGGCTTCAATGCCACAGCGAGATTGCTGGCGGTCATGTTGGCCGCCGCTTTCGACGCCGCATAGCCGAACATGAAGCCATGGGCGGTTGTGATCGATCCGATGATGCTGGTCAGGATCACCACTTTCCTTTCCCCCGATGCAGCGACATTCCGGACCAACGTTTCGACCATTTTCATCGGTCCGATTGCATTGGTCCGGAAGGGTGCGATCCAGTCGGCTTCGAAATCCGATTTTCCAAAAGTCTGATCGGTGAATCCCGTGGTAGCAGGCGGGTTCTTGCCGAAAATTCCGGCATTGTTGATCAATATGTCGATCGGGATCCCATCAAGCCGCTGACCAAGCCGCTCGATCGATTTCTCGTCGGCAACATCCAGCTTTTCAATTTGAATACGACCTGTTTCGGCCGCAAGCGCCTGCAATTCGTCAGCATCGGCTGGCGAACGGCAGCATGCGATGATCGATACGTCATCCTCTCCCGCATAGGATCTGGCCAGCCCCAGTCCCAGCCCCCTGTTCGCTCCTGTGATCAATATCGTTGTCATGGGCCATCCATCCTTGCCGGCAATAACCGGTCATATCACCAATTCAGTGTCCATGGACAGGCTCGAAAGCGCATCAGTCAAGGTTACGGAAAATCATGGTCGTTCAGCGAGCAGGGCCGTCAATCCAGAAATTCTGGCGCAAGGGATCATCTGCACCGGCGCTGCTGTCCGGTTCCGATTGTTCAATAACCACGAAGTCATCAAGCAGGATCGCGCCTCCTCCGTCTCCTTTCATCTGCAGGATCGGGCGGGTCGGCAGCGGCTTGCCTTTTGCCGTACGCGGTGGCGGGAAATCAAAGCGGAAATGCTGCCAGCTTCCCGCCGCTATCGCTTTTGATCCTGCCGCTTTCCACTCGGCTTCTTTCAGGGACAGAAACCGTCCAACGCCCGGCGATCGTGATTGCAGGGACAGCGAAAGCTGTAGTGGCGCGTCTGCTCTGATCCATCCGGCAACGGAATAAGCCGAGCCTTCCAGTACCCGCAGGAATGTCCGTGGCATTATCGCGACCTCGTCCCCGCCCGGCCTTTTCTGAAGCGCCAGTGCGTATCGGCCGGACCGGCTGTCTTGGGACAGCGCGGCCTCGGCATTTCGAACCTCCCAGCTCTGGTCAACCACGTCTTCATAGCGAGCTGCCTCAAAATCCCCACGATGCCAGATATCCTTAGCTGCAGCCAGATTGCCGATATCTTGACCGGCGCAGGACACGGGACTTTGTTCAAGGTCGAATGGCAAGCGCCACATTCCGTTTTCGGCGGTTTCTGCAACAGGGCAGGCCGGAGCCGGACTGCCGGAGATATGGGCTTTATTGCTGATAACTCCATGACCACCTGACATCGACATTTCAGTGCCCAGGGCCCGTGACTGGCTGAACAGCCGGCGCAACACACCTTCCCGCATGCCGGCAACGGCCGGCACCGGTCGATAGTCCAGCAATTGCACCGGAATGGCTTCCGCCCGGTAGAATTGTTCACCGTCCATCCAGACCTTGAGCACATAGGCGAGCTGCGCTTCGAAAAAATACTGGTCGAAGACGAAATTCCCCAGCGAATAGGCGATCAGTTTGCCCTGATATATCTCCAGCCCGTGGGTGACGTGCGGATGATGGGCGACCACCAGGTCGGCCCCCGCGTCGACGGCCGTCCGCAGGCGGGATTGCGTGATTTCCGTCGGTGAATCGCTATATTCGCGACTGCCGTGATATTGCACGACCGCGATCCTGCCGGCAGCGGATTCGCGTTTCACCGCCCGGCCTATATTGCCGGCGCTCCCGTGGGCCGCCCCGCCCTTGTCTTTGCCGGCAACCTGATTGGGAGAGACTCTGCCCGCCCATCCGACAAAGCCGAGCATCGAATAATCATGCCCACCAATATCAATTTGTGCGGCCTTGAGCGCTTGCTCTGCCCTGCGGCCCGCGCCGGAATACAGCAGACCTGCCGCATCCAGCGCCGCCGTCGTCGATTCTAGGCCAACATCGAGATAGTCGTAGATATGGTTGTTGCCCAAGGTCACATAGTCGATGCCGGCGTTTTCAGGGCCGCAGCGCTATCGGGGTGGCTGTAGAAGGTAATCGATTTCGGCGCCCGCTGCGCCGGCTTGCTGGCCGAAACTATTGTTTCCAGGTTCACCGCGGCGAAATCCGATGCCTGCAAATAGGGCGCCATTGGCGCCAACAGCGCTTGCATATCGCTGGCCCTGCTAGCCGGGCGGATCAGCGGCGACGCGCGGAAGCTGGGCTTTTCATAACGGCGCCCCATCATGACATCACCGCCGAAGATCATTTCGACCCGGCCCGGCTTGCGTGCAACAAGTTCGATCTTCGGAACGATATAATGACCATCGTCCGAACGCTGCAATTCTGTCTGGGCGAACGTATAGATGCCTGTGAAGAGCGACCGGCTGTCAAAACGAAGCTGATAGATATCCGCCTGCACCACGCGTCCGGCATAGCGACCGTCATCCTGCGCCCCGAGTTTTTGACCGTTGACCGAAATCGACACATCATCGGCGGAAAGCGGTCCTTCATCGGCGACCACCCTTCCCTCGATCATAACCATTTCAGGCTGGCTGGCGAGAAGCGGCATGTAAGCGGCGAGGCAGGCCATAAACGCGAACGCAAGGATATGGCAGCCAGCTCTGACAAGGCTGAACTGATGCCGGCTTGCAGCCTGCGGCTTCCCAAAACTCATGATGACCCTCGCTTTCCCGATATGCGTGCCTTTTCCAGTCAGGCGACGTCGACAATTTGATAACCGAAAGCCGGAAAACATCCAACATGCTCATCGTTCAAAGGCGCATAGCCAAAGGCTATGCCAGACATGTCGAACGATATTGGATGATCGCCGGCAATATGCACAGAGTAGCTGCTCTAGTCATTGGAAGAACGTTTGAGCAAAATTCGCACAGCCTTGATCATCGGCGCCGGCGTTGTCGGCATAGCAAGCGCTTATGCACTGGCGCGGCGCGGAATCGCCGTGACGGTTCTCGACGCCATGCCCGGCCCTGCCATGGGAGCATCCTTCGGCAACGGACGGCAATTGAGCTATGGCTATACCGATGCCCTTGCCAGCGCGGATCTGCTGCGCAAGATTCCGCGCCTGGCGCTCGGCAGGGATCCGGCTTTCCGGATATATCCCGCATTCGATCTCGCGTCGATCCGCTGGAAATTGCAGTTTCTGGCCAATTGTACCGAACGGAAATTCCGCAAGAACAGTCTGGCCAGTCTGCAACTTGCCCGCAAATCGCGCAATGCCATGGCGGCGCTGCTGCAACGGCACGAGATTGAATTCGGTCACCGGACCGCAGGCAAGATGCTGCTCTTCGGCAACGCGCAGTCTTTCGCCCGGGGCTGCGAAATCATGAACATGAAGGTCAGCAACCAGGAACGGCAGATGGCTCTGAGCCCCGATGTCGCCAGGGAGATAGAACCCGCTCTCGATGCTGCGGGCAGCACCTTTACCGGCGTGATCTACGCCCCGACAGAGGAAACCGGCAATGCAGCTGTTTTTTCCGAAAATCTGGCTGACATTCTCCACCGGGAATATGGCACATCATTCCGATATGATGCGCGGGTCTGCAAGATTGCTACAGATAGCGAATCTGCCCGGGTCATTCTGGATAGCGGCGAAGAACTGACAGCCGACCTGGCGATTGTCTGTTCGGGTGCCGCGGCGGGGAAATTATTGCGTAAAACGAAAGTCAACACGCCGATTTACCCGATGAAGGGATATTCCTTCATCGCCCCGGCAACCGCTGCCAGTCCCGAGGTCAGTATCACCGATGTGGCGCGGAAACTGGTCTTCACCCGGATCGGGGACGAGATGCTGATTGCCGGACTTGCCGACCTGGGTGATGACAGCAGCATTGTCAGACCAGACAGAATGGCCGATTTGATTACATCCGCCCGCGCGTCCCTGCCCGAGGCGGCAGATTATGATGCAACCCGGAACCACTGGTCCGGTCTTCGCCCCATGACGCCCAATTCGCTGCCAGTGATCGCGCGGCCAAGCGCCACATTGGCGATCAATGCCGGGCACGGGATGCTCGGCTGGACGCTCGCCATGGGATCGGGTGAACAGCTGGCTGAACTGATTTGTGAAGGCTAGCGGCGAGGCTAGACATCGTCAGCGGAAATATATTCCTCGACGTCGATCTCGCCCGCCATCCGGCCAACCGCAACGGCCACTGTCGCATCACCCGTAACATTGGTCATCGTGCGCATCATGTCCATGATGTGATTGATACCGGCGACAAAGGCGATGGTTTCAAGCGGCACGCCGATCGAGCTGAGCACCAGACTCATCATCACCAGCCCGGAACCCGGTATGCCGGCAGCGCCGACGGATCCCAGTGTCGCGGTCAGGCCGATGAGCAGATAGGATGTCCAGGTCAGGTCGATCCCGTATATCTGCGCGCCGAACAATGCCACCAAGCCCAGATACATGGCGGTTCCGTTCATGTTGATCGTCGCGCCCAAAGCCACGGTGAAGCTGGCAACGCTTTTCGACACGCCAAGATTGCGCTGCACACAGCGCAAGGTGACCGGCAAAGCTGCGTTCGACGATGCGGTGGAAAAGGCAACCGCCTGTGCATCAACGATACCGCGAAAGAAATCGATGACGGGAAGCTTGGCGATGGTCTTCAAGATCACCGGATAGACCACCAAATGATGATGAAACAGCCAGCATAGTTGAGCGCCACCATTTTCGCGAGCGGCAGCAGGGCCTCGAAACCAAAGGTCCCGGCGACCCAGGCCATCAGCGCAAACACGCCAAAGGGTGTCAGTTCCATCACCAGCATGGTCATCTTCTGCATGACGACGGATCCGGCATCGACGCCACGAATGATCGGAGCGGCGTCCTTGCCGGCCATCAGCAAGGCGATGCCGAACAGCATGGCAAAGATGATGAGCGGCAATATTTGTCCCTCCGCCATCGACATAACCGGGTTCTCCGGGATCAGTGCCAGGATCATGTCCGTTGGCGATGTCGCGGCCGGTTGCGGGATTTCAACGCCGGTCGGCAGGCTTATGTCCAGCCTATACCGGGCTGGAATATCGACCCCATGGTGAGGCCGAGCGAAACCGAAATGATCGCCGTGGTAACGAAAAGCAGCAAGGCCTTGCCGCCGACATTGCCGAGTTTCTTCAAATCCCCCAATGCCGCGATACCGGACACCAGCGAGAAGAAAATCAGGGGAACGATCAGCATCTTGATTGCGCGGATGAACAGATCGCCGATCCACTTGATGCTTTCAGCTCCCGGCCCCCAGAACAATCCCGCGGCTATGCCCAGCACAAGCGCCCCGACGACCCGTTGCCACAAGGGAATTTTGAACCAGAATTTCAGCATTGGGTTTCCTTAAGCAGGGGTCTTCCGGGCAATGCTCCGGTCGATTGTCCGCCGGATATCACGGGCTGGCCGTTGACAAACAGATGCCGCACGCCAGTCGATAGCAAGCGCGGTTGTTCATATGTCGCCCTCGGTGCGAATGATTCCGAATCAAAGATTACAAGATCTGCCGCCATCCCGACCTTCAGATAGCCGCGATCTGTCAGACCCACAATGTCGGCCGTCTGCCCGCTGCTCCGACGAATGAACCGGGAGAGGGACATTGATTTCCCGTCCACCACAAGGTCCCGATAGGCCTTGGGAAAACTCGCATATTTGCGCGGATGTCCCGTACTGCCGTCCGACCCTGTCACGACCCAGTCTTGCCGGGCAAAGGCTCTGATATCATCCGCATGCATGTTGAAGGAGGCGACACGCGCATCACCGGTCTTCAGGATATCGATCGCGACATCCAGCGGATTGCTCCCGCTTCGGGCGGCAAGCTCGGCCAGCGTCTGGCCGATTTCGATTGCAGCTTCGCCCAGTCCACCGGTGATGAGCAGTTTTTCCGCTCCGCCGCGCCGTACCAGATTCCCCGCCATTTCGCTCCTGATCCGGTCCAGCATCGCCGCATTTTCCAGCCGCTCGCGCAAACCGGCCAGACCTCCATCCAGCGCCCATCGCGGAACGAGCGCGTTGCTTATCCGCGTACCCGAAGCGGCCCAGGGATATTGGTCGGCGGTTATGCTTTGGCCCTTTTCTCGTGCCGTATTGACCAGAGAGATTATCCGGCCGCTCTGTCCCCAGACAGCCGGTCCCAGCGCCTTGATATGGGAAATATGCACGGCCGCGCCGGATTGCGCACCGATGTCAATCGCTTCGCTCACCGCGCCGATCAGACCGATATTATAGCTGCTTTCATCGCGCAAATGGCTGTCATAATAGCCGCCCTTGCGACCGGCAATTTTGGCCATTTCAACGACTTCCGCGGTTCTGGCGAAATTTTGCGGGGTATAATATAGCCCGGCGGACAGGCCGAATGCGCCCTCGCACATCGCCCGGGTCATCATATCCTTCATCCGTGAGAGTTCGGCTTCCGACGGCGCACGATCATCATCGCCGATCACGCTTCTGCGGATATAGCCGAAGCCGGCGAGATAGGCGACATTCGTCCCGATGCCCTGCTGTCGCGCACCGGTTGCCATCTTCGCTATTTCGCTGCTGCCATAGCCGTCATTACCGGTCAGCACGGTCGTGACCCCCTGAAAGGCGAAGGCCTTGTTCTGGCGTTGCTCGGGATCGGCCGAAGCCAGCTGGTTGTCGGCATGGGTGTGCGGGTCGATAAACCGGGAGCCACGATCAGGCCTGAAGCGTCGATTCTTTTGGCATCGGCGAACTGATCGTCAGTCGCGTCGCCGATGAAGACGATCCGGTCCGATCTGACCGCGATATCGGCGATCCGGGGCGCGGTGCCGCTGCCATCATAAACCAGGCCATCTTCGATCAGATAGTCGGCTGCAATCCGTTGCGGCGGCTTGAATGTTGTCTGACAGGCCGAGAGCAGCAAAGGCGCGAGACCAGCGACCAGAAGCGCAAAGCTTTCGCGCCCTTTCATCGGGGCGTTTCGGTTTCCAGCAGCGTTTCCATCATCGAGGTCGCTGCCGCAACGGCAATTTTTCGGACAAGCCGACGATCCGTTTCATCACCCATTTCATAGGTCATGGTGGGAACCCCATATCTCTTGTGGACATAATTTTTCGAATTGGACTGACCCAGATTATGGCCAGCGTCCCGGTTGATCTCATAGCCCGGCATCCGCTGTTGCAGCAAATCCAGCCAGTTTTTCAGGAACAGCGGCGGCGTCGTCTGATAATCGTCGGGGATGGTGTAGAAAATATCATATCTGGTGGAATGAAAATCGACAAACAGGCGAAGGTTCTTGTTCGGCTCCTCTTCAATACCGTCCAGCAGGTCTTTCATCAGTCGCGTTTCCGGCTGCGTGAACGGCCCCCAGTCCCGGTTCAGATCGACATGACCGGTACTGTGGCGCCAATAGCCGCGCACGACGCCATCGGGATTGAGCATCGGCACGACGATTGTCTCGAATCGTTCCCGGTAGCGTTTTGCCAGCGGCGTATCCGCCAGCAGCGTTTCGACGAAGGGCAAAATCGCCAGCGCGCCGGTCACCTCGGGAGGGTGCTGCCGACCGATCAGAACGACCTGCTCGAGCGGCTGCGTCTCCTTTTGCGAATTGTAAGCGCGGGAATATCCCGCCCTTCCGCGGATTTGCCGAGCAACCAGCTTTCGGCCGCCGGTGATTTCGCCGTCTGGCCAAGCCAGGCATTGTACACCGACGGTGGCAAAATTTCCTGGGCGGAAACAAATAGCGGAACATTGTCGAGCTTTACGGTAACCCGCGCCCGCTTCAGTCCGTCTACCTCTTCGACCTTTACAAATTTCTTAGGCAGATAGTCCCAGTTAACCCCGTCCGTACTGATCTTGGGCCAGTAGCGATGTCCGCAGGCTTCATAATTCAGCATCAGGGTAATCTTGCCGGGCTTGCGGGGCGTCAGACGAAATGCGTACCAGGCACTACAGTTGATCGGCGGCTTGTCCTCGGGTGCCAGTGTGACCTCGATTCGTTTCGATCCCGAAGGCCTGCAAGACGCAACGTTGCCGGAAGGGAAAGCCGTGTCCAGCGCAACATTGTCCGTTTCACACCGGATTTTGTTGTCGGCCCCCGCGGCATGCGCGGGAGCCGGCAGAAAAGCGGCCAAAACAAATGCCACCATCCCGATCGAAATCATTTTCAGATCGAAACGGAAAATGCGACCCGGCATCATTTCAGCTACTTTATACATTGATCAGAACTTCTTCTGGATCTCGAAGCGGAACTGACGGCCCCTGGCGCTGTGCAATGCACCGTCGAAACCGAACAATTCATCAGACAGCGGCGGTTCCTCATCAAAGATGTTGTTGAACCCGAATTTTAGCCGCGTTCCATCCAGCGCAGTATCATTGTTGATCGTGTAGCTGATCGAGGCATTCATGGTGAACCAGTCATCGACCCGGTAGAAAGCACCGGTATCATCCTGAACGGCACCGACATCGAATATCTTGCCAACATAACGGCCAAACAGGTTGACCGAGACCGGACCCGACCGCCAGTTCAGCGATCCGCTGAGCCGCCATTTCGGCCGACCATCCAGTTCGAGCTGCTCGCCAAAGCCTTCCGGCCGCAAGGTTGCGATACTGCCAGCCGAAACCTCCGGAATCGCCGCCAGCAGATCGGGCAGTTCGGTAAGCAGCGGCAGGCCGTCCGCGCCAGGCGTCTGGTAAATACTCTTCAGTCGCGCGGCGTTCAGGGTGAGCTTGAATTTGCCGAGGCCGAAGTCCGGCACGGTATAGAATACGCCGAAATCAAAGCCTTTGCTGACCCTGGAATCCAGATTGCGATACGGGTTCAAGATCTCGATAATATCACCGGCCGGCAGAATGCCGGTTCCGGCGTACAGGTCGAGCTGATCAGCATCTGGATCAGCGCGCACGACATTCGGATTGCTCCGGCCTTGCAGACGCTCGACCAGATCCAGGTACAGGGCGTTCTGGGCACCAAAAATGCCGACTATGCCGGTTTGTTTGACGCGCCAATAGTCAGCCGTCAGCGTTAGCCCGGGAATGAAAGCTGGGGAAACGACGACACCAAAATTGATACTCTGGCTCTTCTCCGGCTCAAGATCGTCGCCGGTCCGATAGTCGACAACCGATCGGGTGCCGCAATCTCCAGCATCCGTTTCGATGCCCTTGATAAGCTCGGCAACACATTCCACTGCCGGCCGTTCGGAGTTCGAACGGGTCGTGCCGGTATCATTGACCTGGATCAGGTTCGGAGCCCGGAATCCTCGCGACCATGCACCGCGCAGGATCACACCTGAAAAGGGCGTCCACGCAGCGGCGGCCCGGGGAACGAACGTGCTGCTGGTATCCGAGAAGCTTTCAAAACGGCCGGCCAGCTGCAGGTTCAACGAATGGACCAGCGGAATTTCCATGTCCTCCGATATCAGGGGCACGAATGTTTCGACAAAGGCCGAATATACTTCGCGGTTACCGCTGGTATCCGGCGTCGGGCTGCTGCCCACCACGTCGCTGCCGTTGGTTGCGCCATTGACGGCATTGGTAAAGGTTATCGTTCCGTCCAGTCTGGGATCGCGATCATCCAGAAAAGTCTCCCGGCGGAATTCTATCCCGCCAGCCAGGCCGACATCACCCGCTGGCAGGGTGAAGATATCGGGTCTGGAGACCTTGAAATCGGCGAGCGCCAATGTCGTCTCGCCCTTGCGGAACACGTCAATGGAAATATCTTCCAGAACCTGGGCATTGCTCGGGGTACAATCGCCGACATTTACATTGTCGAGACAGCCCCCGTTGAACGGATTATATGCGGTCGCGTCATTGCGGTTGATCGCATCCTGCAACAGGCTGCTGGATATCCGGTTGCGGGCCAGATCGGTGGTATTGGCCTGCGAATAGAGAAAGCCGGTATCGAAATCCCAGCCCCACAAGTCACCTTTCAGGCCTGCGACCACACGATAGGTGTTTTTTGACACCGTGATGCTGCGCGGCCCCGCGTCGATTACACGATAATTTTCCAGCAACAGATCGCGACCGGAATCGCTCACTCCGGACCCAAGTCCGTCAAGCCGGTTCGGGTTGGGAGACCCGTCGAGCAATGTCGTGGCGCCCAGAGGATTATAATAGGCCGATGACAGAACGCCCAGCGGCACGGCTGACAGTGGGCCACTTTGTTCACGAACGCGCGTCGACTTCGATCGATAGAACGACCCTTCGGCGTAAAATTCAACGGCATCGCTCAGTTCGTGGTTGAAGAGCGCGGAGATATTGTAGCGGTCTTTCTCGGAATAGAGGCTCCGGTCCGTGTTTGAATCATATCGGAGATCGGAATCCACGCTGGATCCGTTATCTGCGCAAAGGCCGTTGCCAAGTTCGACAGATCGTGTGTCGCCTGCCGTCAGGAAGCTGCATGGCTGGATGTGAAAATCGTCATCGCGTATGGCCCAGATATTGCTGGAAGTCGCACCCGATCCCTGAATGTCGAATGTCGCCCAAGGGGTATCCGAGGTCCTGTTGTGGAAATTGGCGTCGCCCTCGAATTCCGTACCTTCGACGAACGGACGGAGATCGCTGCTCGCAGAATAGTCGCGCATCGAAGTCGCGCGCCATTTTCATGATAATAATAGCCGTAAAGCGTCAGGTTGCTGCGGCCTTCGTTGAAATCGAAGCCATAGCCGCCACGAATGCTCGAATTGTAAAGGCTCGTCCCCATGGACGCGGCATAGTTCGCGCGCAGGAACCCGCCGTCCAGATTGTCTTTCAGGATCGTGTTCACCACACCGGCAACGGCGTCAGCGCCGTAGAGCGCGGAGGCACCGTCCCGCAGGACTTCGATGCGGCGGACGGCACCGGGTGCGATTTCGTTCGTGTCCGACGATACGACTGGAACGAACAATTCGGTCTGGAAACCGGGATTGAGGACCATCCGGCGACCGTTGATCAGAAGCAGTGTGTTGCCCGTGCCCAGTCCGCGCAAATTGATCGACGCAATGTCGCCGCGCGCAGCGTTCGGACTGTTCGACTGGCTGCTCTGATCGTTGAACTCGACCGTACCGGCTTGCGGTATGGCCCGGAAAAGATCATCGCCCGAATCCGCACCCGTGGCTTCGATTGCCACTTCATCAAGCACCGTTACCGGTAGGATATCATCGATTTTCGCGCCCTTGATCTGCGAGCCGGTGACTACGATCACATTTTCATCGATTGCAACATCCTGTGCCGCCGCATCCTGCGCCGCAATTTCTTGCGCGAATGCGGTGCCCGTCCCTGTCGCGAATAAAGCTGTTGTGCACATTAACGCACAGATTCGTGTTCTTGATTGTGACATTTCTGCCTCCCTGTTTCGGCGACCCCGGCCGTTTTTTACTTGTCGGTGGATTACTGATTTTTCCAGTTGCCCCGGCATGTTGTCGCATAAACGCAACCGCATTGGCAACGCCGGGGACCCGACATTTTGGGGCCAAAGTTATAGACCAAGGCTATGCCTTGGTCATCACCGTAATCCGGGATTTCAGCTGTAAGTCTTTCAATTTCCGGTGGAAGACATCTTTTCGATAACTTCGGAAAGCGCAGAGAGGCAGCTTTCTATGAGTTCGGGCTGCTGGCTATCCTTGTGGCTCACTGCGCACACCGGAAGAACCAGCGGGTCGACAAAATGATGCTTGGTCAGGTCATCCACCCAGGAACTGGCCGCTGTATACTGATCGACGACAGATATGCCGACGCCCTTGCCGACCAGCGACAGAGCGATGTGGTAGGTATGCGCTGTAACGACTTCATGCGGGAGGATTTCGCGCTCAGCCATGGATTTGGATAATAGAACGCCCGCCGGGCCACTATCCTGCAGACCAATGAAATCGGCCTGATGCAGAAAGCCGAGGTCTACCTTCCCTTCAGGAATGCCCTCATAACCGGAGGGTGCAACCAGCAGCAATTCTGCATCGCCAAGCTGTTGACTGGCGAGCCGCTCGTCGGCTTCATTGCCGAAGCCGATACAGATATCGCACCGTTTTTCCAGCAACGACAGATTCATTTCGCTGGAATGCAGGGTCGTTACTTCAAAGCTCATCTCCGGGTCAGCCAGGCGCATGGCCGCTATGCACTCGGGCAACAGATCGAGACTGAGCGAGGGCAGAACTCCAAAGCGGATATGCCCGCCTTTACGCTTTCTGATATTCCGGGTGGTCCGGTCGAATGCGCTGATCCGGTTGTAGATGTCCTCGATTTCCACGAACAGTTCATCGGCGGCGGGCGTCGCAAACAACCGGCCCTTTTCCCGTCTGAACAGGGCAAATCCAAGCTGATCTTCCGCATATCGGAGCACCTTGCTTACCGAAGGCTGCGACACATGCAATTCGCGCGCTGCGCTGCTGATCGAACCCTCTCGATAGACGTGATAAAATATTTCAATCTGTCGTAACCGCATAGCCTGTCATGCCATTGGAAAAAGCGATTGGCAAACGGAGACGGCAAGATCGACCGACCTGGACATTCCCGGCAGGCCGGCTCTGCCAGGGGGCGATTGTCACCGGACTGGAGCATGTTGCGGAACGCAGAGCTACGGGAGCGACTGCCTGCATCGGGTGGTTGCGGAGGATATCCTCAAGTCGCCGCCCGCACAATCGGCCATCAGTCTTCGAACGTGAAGCGCAGCCCGAGGCGGCCGACAAATCCGTCAAAATCGCGCACCGGAATATTCGAAGCATTGCTGACATATCCGGCTTCGGCAAATATTGAGACCCGGTCCCATGCCTGATAGTCCAGACCGGCGGTTGCGCGTATATGGGTGTCGGACCGGTTTACCGGATATAGTTGAGAGAAATCATCCTCGTAATCGCGCTGCACGACAGAAATGCGGACGAGTCCGGTCAGTTTTTCCGCCACCGGCGTGCTACCGACAAGGCGGAAACCATAACCGGTATAGCTGAAGCGATTGTCATCTGCGTCATGTTTCAATCCGAGCAGCGAGAGGTTGACGGACGTCGGGCCGCCCTCCGGACGCCAGTTGTGGCGCAATTCGGCCAACCATTCGGATTGATCAAATCCGGTGAAGCGGTCCTCGGACTGGTTGCGGAAACCAAAGCGCAGGCGCGCCGTGGTCACATGTTCCTTCGAGTGACGATGGATCAGTTGCGCCTCTGCCCGCGGACGGTCGAACACCCGCCCGTCTTCGCCCAGAACATATTGATATTCGGCGCCGAGGCGCAATTTGGTAGCCTCGTTTTCGTCCAGCGGGAAGTCGGCGCGAATTCCTGGTCCGAATGCATAGCGATTAAACCGGCTGTCTTCAGGATAGAGAGCGATGTCTGCGCCAAAATCCAGCAGCAACGGGCCCAGATCATAGCCCAGCCGGACGTCACTCTCGATGGCACCGGCGATGCGATCCTGGTCGATCCCGTTTTCGATGATATCGGCCGGCACAACGTCCTGCCCGGCCGCCACTTCTGCGGTGACAAAAAACCGTCGTCTTTTGCGATGGCTGCACTGCTGGCAGAGGCTGCGATGGCGTATGTGATAATCTGCAATGATCTTTTCATGGGCTTGCGTCACTTTGCGTCGAGAGAGAAGGTTGCCGGAAAGACTTGGCTCTCCGGTTGATCGGAATGGTCAGAACGGATTCGAGCGTGAACCAGGCGCGCATGGCCCGGAACAGGATATATTCCGGCAGCCCCAGAAGCGCAGCGGGCCTGCCGTTGATCAGGATTGCGGCCACGGCCACCAGCATCGGAGCGCCGATCAGCACGGCAGCAATGGCCTGCCAGACCAACGGACTGGTCGGGTCTGTATCGGTGAAAACTGGAAGATACCGAATAGCAAAATCGGCACCATCATCGCCCGCCGGGCAGAATTCAGCAGCATATAGGGCAGGACGAGCTTCCCGCGGATCGTCATCGATGACGATGTAATAATATCCTGGCAGCGCGAGGAAACATGATAGACGGACCGGAACCAGCGCAGTCGCTGCTCGCGCAGATGAGCAAAACTTGTCGGAACTTCCGAAACATAGCGCACCCGGTGGTCGACAATCGCCCGATAGCCCATTTCGCCGATCCGAAGCGACATGTCGGTATCTTCACCGTTCATGCCCGACGCGAACTCGCCGACGCTTTTCAGCGGCCCCGTTCGATAGACCGCGAACATGCCCGGCACGCCGACAAGGCCCCACAGCGCGCTGAGCGCCGGTGAATAATAGCCGTGCTTCACCAGCACTTCTACCAGCCGGGCGCGATCGAACATCGCGCCGCCCGGTGGCAAGGGTATGCCACCGACCACACCGATTTCCTCGTCGGAGAAATTCTGTACGGCGAGAGTGATATTGTCCGGCGCGATCAGCGTGTCAGCATCGATACGGATGGTGATCGGGTGGCTGGCCTCCATGATCCCGCGATTGAGAGCATGGGCTTTGCCGCTCTGCGCAACGTGTATGATCCGTCCCTGCAAAGCGGTCGCTTCGTCCATCGCCTGCCGCGCTATCGTTTCCGTATCATCGGTCGAGCCATTGTCGAGAATGATGAGCTCGACGGTTTCGCCATAATGCTGGGCCGCCTTGTCGATGTGGCGGATGGTCTCTGCGATGATATAGCGTTCGTTGAAGGCTGGCACTATGATGCTGACCGGGGCGCGGAAATCATCTTTGGCGTCCAGCCGCCGCTCGATCAGGCTGATCAGGTAGAGCTGAAGAAACAGCAGTGGCAGAAACAGCAGAACTCCGGGCCCGATCCCGCCCAGCAAGGTGATGTCCCGCAATCCTTCCACCACGGCAAAGTCGGAATAGCCGACAAAGCCTGAAAGGGAGGCCGCAATCACCGCGGTGGATGCAAGACGCAAGACCGGTCGGAGATTTTTCTGCTCGCCGATATCCATGTCCACTTTTTCCGGCATCGACCCGCGTTCCAGCAGCATCAGCGAGAACAGGCCGAAGCCGATCAAACCGGCGATGATCTGGACAACCGCCAGCGCATAGGGATCGCCGACAAGCGACAGGAAAATCGTGTTCAGCAGGTCGAGCAAGCAGCAGATCAGGAGAAAACGCAGCACCAGGTCGAAGGCGAACAATAGCCGCGCAATCGCTGATCCGCTGCCGAAACAGGCGAAAGCGATATAGAAGGAGACGATGTAGGTGCGGATGGCGATGGAATGCTGCCCGGCATAGGGCGCGAAAATATAATCCCGCTGGGGAAAGAGCCAGTCGAATTCGCCTGTGCCGAAGGCCCACAGCTGGAGCAATGCCAGCAGGCAAAATGTGAGCAGCATTGCCGGCACGCGCAGCGGCGATACCGACGCAGCCAGCCCGCGCGGGCGGCTGTCGACCGATCCATATTGTGCCTCTCGCCGGGAATCACTGGTCAGCGGGGTGGTCAACCATCATTTCCCGCCGGACCGGATGCTCCGCCATCTCCGGATATTGACACGAGCAATGCCACAGCCGAACTGGAAAGCGTCACGATTTCGCCGACCGGCCGAGCGACGACCCCGCCATTGCGATCCGGTGATTTGTAGACGATCCAGTCACTGGGCTGCACACCTTCTTTTGCGATTGCAGCAACAATGTCGCCGCTGACAACGCGGATTTTCGCTGCTGTGCTACCGGTAACGAAGGACAGGCCACGCGGGTCCAGTTGCCCCAGCAATTGGGCGGCGGCCTGGGCGTCGACTGCAGTTTCTATCTTGCCAAGCAGAGCGACCGTATCGACAGCCGATAGTTTCGCCCGCAGCAGAGAAAGACTGTCCGACGCGCGCTGCCCTCCCCCTGTCAACACGGTGTCGGGCAGCAGCTCGGCAATTGACTGCGTATCGGTTCCGCATCGGTTAGGATTGCTGTCGCCGGAGGCCAGCAATATTTCCACCTTGTTATCAGCCTGATGCAGACCGGCCGGAAGCGGTATCGATTGGCTGACGCGTTCCGTCTGGGATGACAGACGCCGCGAGAAGAGCAAATGATCGTTGAGAGCGACGGTAAGGTCATAGCTCGTATCATTGCCCGTCGGCCCTACAACGAGACGCATATCCAGAGCCGATGGCAATATCTGGTTGGGCAGATCGGTGACACTATAATGATAGCGCCAGCTGGTCTGCCGGTCGAATTTGCGCATGCCGCGATTGATATTTTTGCCGGTGAACGGGATGGGATAGGCGGGCTGGATAAAGACATCGCTATAGGGCTTTGCTTCGCCGGAAAGTTTTGTCAGAGCGACGCTATCAAGACCATTGGGACCGAAGTGAAGCAAATAGCCCTTCTGCACCAGCCGGGCACCGTGCACCAACGATATCAGCGCCTCTTCATTGCTGTTGCGTGCATTCCATGAAACCGGAACCCGGCCACCCCAAAGGGCGAGACGGTCGCTCGTCGTTTCAACCGGCTTGGCGAGTTCCAGACGCAATCCGCTTTGTGGCTTTATCTCGACCACGGCGGCGATGGAATCATTGGGAGAGCATTGGGCGATCTCCCCACGGCCCTGCAAGCTCAACCCGACGTCGAGCGTACCACTCGACAGCTCGCTTGCAGTCAACTCGATCTCGGCTTTCTGCTGGCCCTTGCTCTGGTTCAAAAGAATATCAGCGCGTTTGACCCCGTTGATCGAGACGCGCAGAACGCCTTCGACGCCTTCGGTGACACGGCTGGAATATACCAGTTCATACCGGCCGCTGACCGGTCGGGCATCGTTCGGCAAATGAAAGACCAGCCCGGTATAGGATGGAAGTCCGCTGAGAATGAGCGGCGTGTCAGAGTCCTGTCCCGTCGTGAACACGCTGGTCCCACTGATATCAGAACCCAGACCCGCCGCGCCTTCATAGTCGGAAAATTGCTGCTGTTCGCCACCGCTGAGCTTGGTCCAGCCTGATTTGAAGGCACCGCCCTGCCCCAACAGGACAAGAACTCCCGCAAGTACAAACGCCAGCAATCCTACGCCTATGAGTCTCATTACATTCTTCTTTTCATTTGATCGTTATGCGGCTTGCTGGCTTTGCTGCTCAATCGGCGACTCATATTCGCTTTCTTCGGCCTCCACGCCCAGCGCCTGCGACCGGTCTTCATTCCACGCCGTACGGGCAGGAATTTTGTCGAGATTGATCCGGTCTTTGTAGCGCGACGATATTTCTATCGTATCGTCGAGCAGACCTGCCGCGAGCAAAATCGGGTCGAGGCCCAGAGCGCGCAAATGCCGGTTGCTGACGTTCAGGTCATTTTCTTCCGCTTCCTTGCGCGGGTTCGGAACATAGGCAATTTCAGCGCCGGTGATCGACGAAACCAGTTGCGCCAGTTCCTCGACCCGCAAGGTTTCAGCAACCTGGTTGAGGATCTTGACCGGGCTGCCGGCTGCCGGCGGATTATTGACCGCCAGTTCGACACAGCGAACCGTATCCTGAATATTGATGACGCGCGCGTCTGGCCGCCCGTACCATGGACCGTCAGGGGATGGCCGACTGCGGATTCCACCAGAAAGCGGTTCAGCACCGTGCCATATTCACCATCATAGTCAAACCGGTTGACCAGCGCCGGGTGGCGACGGGTCTGGTCGGTCTGGGTACCCCAGACAATGCCCTGATGCAGGTCGGTGATGCGCATCTTGTCGTTATTGGCATAAAATTGGAACAACAGCTGATCGAGCGATTTGGTCAGATGATAGACGCTGCCCGGATTTGTCGGATACAGGATATCGCGCTTGTGACGCTGGCCCTGATCATCGGTGACTTCAACCGGCAGATAGCCTTCGGGCAATTCGAAACCCGCACCGGAATAACCATATACACCCATGGTACCAAGGTGCACCAGATGGGTTTCAAGTCCCAGATCATTTAATGCCACCAGAACATTGTGGGTCGCCGAAAGATTATTGTCTACGGTATAGCGTTTTTCCTTGGCTCCGCGCATCGAATAAGGTGCAGCGCGTTGCTCGGCAAAATGGACAATAGTATCCGGCCGCAGTTCCGCGAGAAAATCACAAAATTCCTGATATTCCTTGGCAATATCGATAACGGCATAGTCGATCCGGTTGCCGGAGACTTCCTGCCATGTCTCGACCCGGACGTCGATCGGTTCGATCGGGGTGAGGCTGCGGATGCCAAGTTCAAGATCGATACGTCGACGCGACAGGTTATCCACGATGGTGACATCATGACCCAAGGAGGACAGATGCAATGCGGTTGGCCAACCGCAGAATCCGTCTCCGCCAAGCACAAGTATTTTTTGCCGTTCATAAGATAAGGCCCTATTCTTCAAATATTATTGTTCAATCGGGCTAGCATCCCGGCCAGTTACTACTGGAGCGCAACAACTCTCTGCGCACGGTTGAACTGCAGATTTCCGTGCGGTCCAACAAGGGCAAATTACATTCTGTTAGACTTGTTTACATTTGCTGATTGCAGTGTCAGAATAAAATAATTCAACAATCGGCCGGCTAAGCCACTGTAAACTTCCTACAATTTCTTGAGAATCAATTGCAGTTGACTTCTCGCGACCGGATCAGCTTAACCTTGGGCATGCGTCGAGATACCTCACCAATGGAGCCGTTTTTCACACGAAGGGATATTATGCGCGGCGCCGTCGGTGCGGGATTCGCCCTCGGTAGCCCGTGTCCGCTTCTGGCGGCACCCCGACCGGATGGCTCGCTGGCTGCTATCGCTGCGAGCCGCGGTCTTTCCTTCGGCAGCGCGGTATCGGCACGGTGGCTGGACCACGACAAATTCGCCGGCCTCATTGCTCGCGAATGCGATACCATAACTACCGAGAACAGCCTGAAATGGAAATATCTGGAACCCGACCGGAACATTCGTGAGGACCTGCCGGCAAAGGCTCTGGCGGAATTCGCGCGGCATCGGGACCTGGATACGCGCGGCCATTGCTTCATATGGAACCATGACGAACGCATGCCGGCATGGCTCGTCGAAATGACCGATGGATTGCGCCGCGGTCGGTCGCGACCATTGACCAGACACATGTGGCGGCACGCGGCTTATCTTGGCCGGACATATCCTGATATCACATCCTGGGATGTCGTGAACGAGGCTATCAATCCACGCAACGGAAAGATCCGCCATTCTGCGTTGAACCGGCTGATGGGGGAACGCTTCATCGACCTGGCTTTCAGAATCATGAAAAGAAAAGCACCAAGGGCACAGCTGGTTTACAATGACACGATCAGTTGGGAAGCCTCATCTTTGCATCGCGATGCGCTGTTGCGACTGCTGGAACGATTGTTGGCGCGTAACGTTCCGGTCGATGCGCTGGGTATCCAGAGCCACCTCGGCAATACACTAGGCAGGCCAAGGGACGAGACTGGCTGGCGGCTTTTTCTGCAGGAAATAGAGGCTATGGGTCTGGATATCATCCTGACCGAACTCGATTGCAGCGACCGCAACATAGACGATCCGGATCCCGGGCGACGCGATGCCGAAACCGCCGCCTTCACCAGAGGCTATCTCGATCTCACGCTCGATTTTGCCAATGTGAAGCAAATCATAACTTGGTCACTGGCCGATGGTGTCAGCTATATGAACCGGCCGGGCTATCCGGCCTATAAAAGGCGCGCCGACGGCCTGGCCTTGCGGGGTCATCCCTATGACGACCGCTTGAGACCGAAAAAATGCACCGGGCCATAGCGGAAGCGCTGCGGTCGGCTCCGCAGCGGTGACGGTCCATCCATCAGATTTTCTGCAGCACAGCTGATCCGCTATCCGGCGCAGAAGAAATCAATTGCTCAGCCGGCCGTTAGGATAGAGGATCTGCTTTGCCTTGATCCCGGCATATCGACTTGCCACCATCGACGCCTGTCCCGCCCAATTCTCTCTGCACGCATTTCTCGAACAATATCTGCTCGCGGGACGGGTTGTCGTTGGCGACGCGGATGGTGTGGCGGCCACCCTGCGCTGCTCTTCTGCCAACCGTCACATTGAGTGTGCTGAGCAACATCTGGCGCTTATCTCTGCACGCGGCCAGATCCATCGCCGGACATGAGCTTCTCGACTTCCGGCACCGTGACCCGGTTGAAATCACCGAGAATGGAATGTTTCAGGCAACTTGCCGCCACCGCGAACTCGAGCGAATGCTGTTTGTCGTCATAGGCGTTGAGGCCATAGATCAAAGCCGAAGCAAAGCTGTCGCCGCCGCCGACCCGGTCCACGATATCGGTCAGTTCATAGTGGCGCGACAATTTGAAACCCTGCTCCCGGTCACGCAGGCAGGCGGACCAGCCGTTGCGGTCGGCGCTGTGGCTTTCCCTGAGCGTGATCGCGATGGTCGACATGTCGGGATATAGTTCCAGCACCTTGTCCGAAAGCGCTTCATATTTCTTTGTATCGAGCTCCCCGGTTTCCACATCCACGTCGACGCTGATGCCGAGCGATTTCTGGCAATCCTCTTCATTGGCAATGCCGACATCGACATATTTGACCAGTTCGCTCATCACTTCAGGCGCGCTTTTGCCATATTTCCAGAGTTTGCCGCGGAAATTGAAATCGCAGGACACCGTCACGCCTGCCTGTTTTGCCGCCTTCACGCATTCGATGCTGAGATCAGCCGAATCCTGCGTCAGCGCGGGCGTGATACCGGTGATGTGCAGCCATTTCGCATCATCGAAAATGCTCGCCCAGTCGAAATCGCCGATCTTGCACTCGCTGATCGACGAATGGGCCCGGTCGTAGATAACCTTGGAGGGCCGCTGGTTGGCTCCGGTTTCAAGGAAATAGACTCCAACCCGGTCGCCGGAGCGCCGGATGTTGGAGGTATCCACGCCAAAACGCTTGAGCTCGCCAATCGCCGAAGCACCGACATCATTGTCCGGGAGCGCCGAAACAAAGCCCGATGACAAGCCATAGTTGCTCAGCGCGACGGCCACATTGGCCTCGCCGCCGCCGAATGTTGCCTCGAACGAAGGTGACTGGAAAAACCGTTCGTGCCCCGGCGTTTCAACCGCAGCATGATTTCACCAAAT